>DASZDI010000440.1:0-1523 GCA_035942135.1 Solirubrobacterales bacterium
CTGGACCGACGGCAAGCGCTACGCCTGGATGCTGGGGATCATCGTCCCGCTGTCGCCCTTCGGCGCCTGGTTCTGGGGCTCGCTGACCGACTTCGGCGGCTTCTGGTTCCTCGGCCCGGTCCTCGTCTTCGGCATCTTCCCGCTGCTCGACGCCGCGATCGGGCTGGACCGGGAGAACCCCCCCGATAGCGTCCTCAAATTCCTCGAGCAGGACCGCTACTACCGCTGGTGCACCTACCTCTTCATCCCGATCCAGTACGCCGGCCTCGTCCTCGCCTGCTGGATGTGGTCCAGCGGCGACCTCTCCCTGATCGAATCGATCGGCCTGGCGACGACGATGGGCGTCGTCGGCGGGATCGCGATCAACACCGCCCACGAGCTCGGCCACAAGCGCGCCAACTCGGAGCGCTGGCGCAGCCGCGTCGCCCTCGCGCAGACCGGCTACGGCCACTTCTTCATCGAGCACAACCGCGGCCACCACGTCAAAGTCGCCACCCCCGAGGACCCCGCGAGCTCGCGCCTGGGGGAGGGCTTCTGGGCCTTCCTGCCGCGCACCGTCGCCGGCAGCCTGCGCTCGGCCTGGGAGATCGAGGGGAACCGGCTCGACCGCCTCGGCAAGTCGCACTTCAGCATCCACAACGACGTCCTCAGCGCCTGGGCGATGACCCTCGCCCTCTTCGCCGGCCTGGCGCTCGTCTTCGGCCCGGTCGTCCTGTCCTTCCTGGTCGTCCAGGCGGTGATCGGGTTCTCGCTGCTGGAGGTCGTCAACTACCTCGAGCACTACGGGCTGCTGCGCCAGAAGCGCGAGGACGGTCGCTACGAGCGCTGCCGCCCCGAGCACAGCTGGAACAGCAACAACGTCGCCTCCAACGTCCTCCTCTACCACCTGCAGCGCCACTCCGACCACCACGCCAACCCGACCCGGCGCTACCAGGCCCTGCGCCACATCGACGAGGCGCCGCAGCTGCCGACCGGCTACGCGGGGATGATCGTCCTCGCCTGGTTCCCGCCGCTCTGGCGGCGGGTGATGGACCCCCGCCTGCTCGACCACTACGACGGCGACGTCACCCGCGCCAACATCCAACCGCGCAAGCTCGACAAGGTGCTGGCGCGCTACGGGCGGGCCGCATGAGCGCCTGGCACTGCCCCAGCTGCGGCTACGTCTACGACGAGGAGGCGGGCCACCCGCGCGAGGGCTTCCCGGCGGGCACGCCCTGGAGCGCAGTCCCCGACGACTGGGCCTGCCCCGACTGCGGAGTCCGCGACAAGGTGGACTTCGAGCCGGTCGACGCCGGCGCCTGACCGGCGTCGCTGCGACCATATGGGGGATGTCCAGTCAGAGGACCCCTTACCAGGAGGCGGCGCGGGAGCTGCTGCGCCAAACCGTCTTCGACGCCGCCCGCGCGGAGCTGGGCAGCAAGCCGTGGTCGGAGATCACGATGGCGGACATCGCCAGCGGCGCCGGCGTCAGCCGCCAGACCCTCTACAACGAGTTCGGCAACCGCAACGAGTTCGGCCTGGCC
>DASZDI010000441.1:0-3488 GCA_035942135.1 Solirubrobacterales bacterium
ACCCCCAACCGTGCCAAACGCGCCATCGCCATTTTCCGCAAGGAGCGGGAAATAAGGCGGTCGCAGTAGCGACGCCGGCGGATCAGGCCAGGTTGGCCTTGCGCGGGTAGGCGACCTCGGGGTCGGTGAGGACGTTGACGAGGGTCGGCCGACCGGAGGCGAAGGCCCGCTCCAGGGCCGGCTTCAGCTCCTCCGGCTCGCGGACCAGGATCCCGTCGCAGCCGAGCGTCTCGACCAGCTGGTCGTAGCGCGTCTCCGGCTGCAGCTCCGCGGCCACCGAGTAGCCGTAGAGGAACTTCATCGGATGGTGCTCCAGTCCCCAGATGCCGTTGTTGCCCATCACCCCGACGACGCCCAGACCATGACGCGACATCGTGTCGAACTCCATGCCCGCGAAGCCGAAGGCGCCGTCGCCGAGCAGGAGGCAGACCTGGCGGTCGGGATGCGCCACCTTTGCCCCGATCGCCTGCCCGGGACCGGCCCCGAGGCAGCCGAACGGCCCGGGGTCCATCCAGCAGCCCGGCTCGAAGGTCTCGATGAAGCGCCCGGCGTAGGAGACGAAGTCGCCGCCGTCGCCGACGACGATCGCGTCCCGGTCGAGGACTTCGTTCAGCTCGCGGTAGACCCGCACCGGGTGCAGCGGCGAGCGCGGGTCGTCGAGCTCCTCGCGCTCGGCCGCCCGCTTCTCCTCCTCGACCTCGCGCAGCTGCTCGAGCCAGGCCCCGGTCCGCGGCGCCTCGACCCCGGCCGCCTCGCGGATCGCGGCGAGGCCGGCGCGGACGTCGCCGACCAGGTCCACCTGCGGCGCCCGGTTGGCGACCAGCGCGTTCGGGGCGACGTCGAGCCGGACGATCTTCGTCTCCTCGCCGAAGCTGCCGCCGAAGCCGAGCCGGAAGTCCATCGGCACGCCGACGACGAGCGCCACGTCGGCCCCCTTCAGCGCCGTCCCGCGGGCGCGGCTGAAGGCGAGCTCGTGGTCGGCGGGCAGGCAGCCGCGGCCGAGCCCGTTGAGGAAGACCGGGATGCCGAGCGCCTCGGCCAGCGCCCGCAGCTCGTCCTCGCCGCGGCCCCAGTAGAGGCCGCTGCCGGCCATGATCGCCGGCCGCTCGGCCGCCGCCAGCAGCGCCGCGGCCTCCTCGACCCCCTCGGGCGGCCGGGCCTCCCCCGCCTCCGGCACCGCCGGCAGGTCGAGCTCGGCCTCGGTGAAGACGACGTCGAGCGGATAGTCGACGAAGGTCGGCCCGCTCGGCGCCGCCGCCGCGCGGTCCAGCGCCGCCGCCGTCACCGCGGCGATCTGCGCCGGGTCCTTGACGGTCTCGGCCGACTTGACCAGCGGCGAGACGAAGGGCAGGTGGTCGATCTCCTGCAGCGACCCGGAGCCCCAGCGCATCTCCGGGGCGCGGCCGCCGAGGACGCAGATCGGCGAGCAGTTGGCCTGGGCGCCGGCGATCGCGCTCATCCCGTTGGTCACCCCGGGCCCGGCCGTCAGCGCCGCCACCCCGACCCGCCGGGTCGCCTTCGCGATCCCCTCGGCGGCGAAGGCGGCGGTCTGCTCGTGACGGACGTCGACGAGCTCGATCCCCTCCTCCTTGCAGCCGTCGTAGATCGAGAAGAGGTGCCCGCCGGAGAGCGTGAAGAGGTGGTCGACCCCGCGCGATTTCAGCGCCTTCGCGACCAGCCTGCCACCATGCTCAGCCATCGCCGCAGCCTATATGGAGCCTCCGCCGCGGGTTACCATCGCTCGGCCCGGGTGGCGAAACTGGCAAAAGCAGCGGCCTTAAAAGCCGCCGCCCCTCCGGGGGCTTGCGGGTTCGAGTCCCGCCCCGGGCACATACCGCCCTAAAGCGGCGGCGGGGCCTGCGAGGAGCCCGACTCTCCGCCCGCTGTATCGGCGCGCCTGTACTGGCCGTTGGATTTCACCGGCGGCTCCCAGACGATCCCCTCCAGCAGCGTCCCCGGCTTCACTCCCAGCGCGCCGGCGAGCTTGACGACCGTGTCCAGCCGCGCTATCCGCCGGCCCCTGAGCAGCAGGCCGACGTGGGTGCGGTGGATTTCCGCCCGCTCGGCCAAGGCTGAGATGGTCAGCCCTGCCTCCAGCCTCTGGCGGGCCAGGTTCTCGGCGAACTTCTCGGCGGCGTCGTTCATCTCTATTCAAGGGGCGGCAGCAGTCGATTTCGCCCCCCGGCGCTCCTGCCGCGTCGCTTTCGGCGGAGGCTAGACAAGATTTGAAGGGAAGACAATTCAGTTTTTAGACTGTAGTCTTCAGACGTCAAACGATAGACTTCAGCCTGCCGATGTCCCTGGTCGCACAGCGCTTCGCGCAGAATCTCTCCCGCTGCAAAGCCCAATCCGGCCTCTCGACCGAAGCCCTTGCCACCCGCAGCGGGATCCACCGCACCCAGGTCTCGGCGCTGGTCAACGGCAAGCAGGTCCCCCGCCTCGACACGCTGGTCAAGCTCGCCGGAGCCCTGGGCGTGAGCCCGGCCCGGCTGGTCGAGGGGATCCGCTGGGAGCCGGCGACCTCGCCGGGGGAGTTCAAGCTCGGGGATCCCGGCCGCTGAGCCGCTGTCGCCGAAGCCTTTTCCCCTGCTCCTGCGCGTTTTCCCAGGGCCTAAAACGGGGATAAATGTTCTAGGGCCGCAACTCGGTCGCTGTTACCGTGTCTTAGACCTAGGAACCGTCCTTCCGCGCGGGGAGATCTCTTGGAGGCATCAGCCCTAACTCATGCCAGTCGCCGCGGGCTTCTCGCCCGCCGCTCGCCGCTGCTCAAGCTGCAGGGCGACGAGAAGCTGATCGCGATGGCGCGCGGCGGCAACCCCGGCGCCTTCGAGATGATCGTCGAGCGCTACCAGGGTCGCCTGCTCGGCTTCTGCCGCCAGATGCTCGGCTCCACCGAGGACGCCGAAGACGTCCTGCAGGAGGTCTTCGTCAACGCCTACAAGGCGATGCTGGCCGACGAGCGGGAGATCAACCTCCGCCCCTGGCTCTACCGGATCGCCCGCAACCGCTGCCTCAACTACCTGCGCAAACCGAAGGCCGACGCGCAGGAATCGATGGACATGGTCCCCGAGGTCGACGCCGCCTCGACCGCCGAGCGCGTCCACAACCGCGAGGAGTTCCGCCAGATCCTCGGCGACGTCAACAAGCTTCCCGAGACCCAGCGCGCCGCCCTGCTGCTGCGCGAGATGGACGCCCTCTCCTACGAGGAGATCGCCGCCGCGATGGAGACCACGGTCCCGTCCGTGAAGTCGCTGCTGGTGCGGGCGCGGATCTCCCTCACCGCGGCGAGCCAGGCCCGCCTGCTGACCTGCGGCGAGGTCCGGATCGAGCTCTCCGAAGCCGCCGAGGGCCTGCGCAAGGCATCCGCCCCGGTCCGCCGCCACGTCCGGGAGTGCGAGGAATGCGCCGACTTCCGCTCCCAGCTCCGCTCCAACGAGAAGGCGCTGGCGGCGCTCTTCCCGGTCGGCCCGCTGATCGCCCTCAAAGGC
>DASZDI010000442.1:0-3962 GCA_035942135.1 Solirubrobacterales bacterium
ACAAAGATTTTATGATCTGCGCGCAATACGCAATGTGTTGTCCGCTAGCATCATTCCTATGGAGCAAGAGCGGACCAACTGGAACGACGAGCGCCTCGACCGCCTGGCCGACCAGGTGGATCGGCTGACGGGACAGGTGACCGCGCTGGGGAAGCACATGGACGATCGCTTCGACCGGCTTCAGATCGCGATGATCGTCACCCTCGGGGCGATCCTCGCCGCTTTCGGCGGCACGCTCGCCGCCGGTTAGTTCTAACGGATTAAGCGGCGACGCTGGTGAGGCGCTCCTCGACCCAGCCGGTCGAGGCGATGTGCTTGCTCATGCCCAGCTCCTTCGGCTCGGCGCCGAGGGCGAGGCCGACGAGCTGCGGGAGGTGGAGGACGGCGAGGCCGAGGTCGCGGTTGACGACCTTGGCCGCCTCCGGCTGCTGCATGTCGAGGTTGAGGTGGCAGAGCGGGCAGGGGGTGACGAGGCAGTCGGCGCCGGCGTCGATCGCATCGCCGACGTGGGTGCCGGCCTGGCGCAGCGAGGTCTCGCGGGCCATCGTGATCACCGGGAAGCCGCAGCACTTGCGGGCGCCGTCGTACTCGACGACCTGGCCGCCGAGGACCTCGATCACCTTCTCGAGGTAGATGTCGCGGTCGGGGTAGTGGTTGTAGCCGAGCCGTTCCTTGGGCCGGACGATGTAGCAGCCGTAGAAGGGGCCGACGCGCAGCCCGCTGAGCGGGCGCTTGACCTGGGCGGCGAGCTTGTCGAGACCGTAGTCCTCGACCAGCAGCCAGAGGAAGTTTTTGTTGGTCCAGCCGCCCTCCTCGCCTTTCTCGTAGGAGAGGCCCTGGCCGGAGAGCACCTCGTTGATGTGGGCGCGGTAGGCGGAGTCGGCGTCGAGGCGCTGCTGGCACTCCGACTGCGCGCCCTGGCAGGTCGAGCAGATGTTCATCATCGAGAGCCCGGTCTGCTGGGCCAGCGCGAAGGTGCGCGCGTTCAGGGTGTCGGCCAGCTCCTGGTTGTGCTCGGCGATGACGCCGGCGCCGCAGCAGTTGGCGCGGTCCAGTTCGACCAGCTCGATCCCGAGGCGGTCGGCGACCAGCGCCATCGAGCCGTGCAGCTCGGGGGTGAAGCCGCGCGAGACGCAGCCCGGCCAGTAGGCGACTTTGATCTTCTCACTGGCCACTGTCTGCCTCCTTGTCGGCGGGGACGGTGGAGCGCTCGATGCCCTTCTCGACATCGACCTCCGCGAGCTCGCCCTCCTCGCCCTTGATGTACAGGTTGAATTCCTCGCCGTGCTCCTCGGCGTGCTTGTAGATCGCCTTCACCTCGTCCTGGGCGCCGCCCGGGAGCTTGTGGTGGACGCCGGGGATCAGCTTCCGCAGCGAGCGCATCTTGCCCGTTTTGATCCCGCGGATCGCGGTCGGCAGCGAGCCGATCATTTCCCGGATCGCCCGCTTGTTCGGTTTCAGCTTGCCCTTGAGGCCGGGGGCGAATGACTCCTGCAGCAGCAGCGACTCGTCCAGGGTGCCCTTCTTCTCGATGATCTTGACGAAGGCGATCTCGTGGTCGTGGCCGCTGTTGGGGTCTTCGATCCCCTCTTCGCCGGCTTTGCGGCGCAGGCGCATGATCTGGTCCATCGGCGCCACGCCCTTCGGGCAGGCGTCGATGCAGCTGAAGCAGTGGGTGCAGTCGTAGATCCCGTGCGGGTCGTGCGCGAGGTCGTGCAGGCGCTCGTGGGTCTCGGCGTCGCGCGGGTCGCCGACGAAGCGGTAGGCCTTGGCCAGCGCCGCCGGGCCGATGAAGCCGGGGTCGGCTTCCATCGAGAGGCAGGAGGAGACGCAGGCGCCGCACTGGATGCAGGCCATCGACTGGGTGATGTCGATCATCGACTCCGGCTCGACGACGTACTCGCGCTCGGGCGGCTCGCCGTGCGGCAGCAGCCAGGGGGTGACGCGGCGGATCTTGGCCCAGTGGGTCGACTCCATGTCAGTAACCAGGTCCTTGACGACCGGCATGTTGCCCATCGGCTCGATCACGATCGGGGAGGCGGTGGCGGTGCCCACCCCGCTCGGGTCCTCGCCGCGGATCGGGCTGTCGGCGACGGCGGCGGTGACGCCGGTCGCGGCCTTCATCTTGTCGGCCTGCTCCTGGGCCTCGCCGATCTGGGTCTTGCAGCCGAGGGTCGACTGGCCGTTGACCTTCATCCCGCAGGAGCCGCAGATCGCGGCCCGGCAGGAGCAGCGGACGGCAAGCGAGCCGTCCTCCTTGTCCTTGGTCTGCAGCAGCGCGTCGAGGACCGAGAGCGAGGGCTCGAGGTCGACGTTGAATTCCTGCCAGTAGGGCCCCTCGCCGCTCTCGGGCTGGAACCGCCGGACTTTGATCGTGTACTCGGCCATCAGTAGGTCCTCTCTTGCGGTTCCCACTTGGTGATCGTGACCTCTGAGTATGAGATCTCGGGACCGTCGTCCGTCATCTCGAGGTCGATGTGTTTGAGCCACTCCTCGTCGTTGCGCTCGGGGTAGTCGGTGCGGTACTGGGCGCCGCGGCTCTCCTTGCGCTCCAGGGCGGCGACGCAGGTGCACTCGGCGTTGTCGAGCATGTACCCGAGCTCGATCGCCCCAAGCAGGTCCTGGTTGAAGACGCTGCCGTGGTCGTCGATGTAGGCGGTCTTCGCCTCCTCCTTCAGCCGGCGGACGATCTCCAGCGCTTCCTGGATCCCGGCCTCCTCGCGGAAGACGGCGACTTTGGCGTCCATCGTCTGGCCCAGCTCGAGCTTGATCTCGGAGATGCGGCGGCCGGAGCCCTTCTCGCGGGAGATCAGGTCGGCGACCAGCCTCTCCTCGTCCTCGAGCACCTTCTTCGAGATGCGGGCGTAGTCGTTCCGCTTGGCGCGGGCGGCGGCGTCGCGGCCGGAGCGCTTGCCGAAGATCAGGGTGTCGAGCAGCGAGTTGGCGCCGAGCCGGTTGCCGCCGTGGACCGAGACGCAGGCGGTCTCGCCGGCGCTGTAGAGGCCGGGGATGTCGGTGCGGCCGTCGACGTCGGTCTTGACCCCGCCCATCGTGTAGTGGTTGCCGGGCTTGATCCGGATCGGTTCGCGGGTGATGTCGACCCCGGCGAAGTCGCGGCCGACGAGGACGATCTCCCGCAGCGCCTCGTGGACGCGCTTTTTCGGGACCACGGTGATGTCGAGCGCGACGGTGCCGTCGGGGAAGCCGCGGCCCTCGTTGATCTCGGTCTGCTCGGCGCGGGAGACCACGTCGCGCGAGGCCAGCTCCATCTTGTTCAGCGCGTACTTCTCCATGAAGCGCTCGCCCTTGGCGTTGAGCAGGTGGGCGCCCTCGCCGCGGGCGCCCTCGGTGATCAGCAGCCCCAGCCCGGCCAGGGTGGTCGGGTGGTACTGGATCATCTCCATGTCCATCAGCGGCGCGCCGATGCGGTAGGCCATGGCGATCCCGTCCCCGGTGCAGATCAGGGCATTCGTGGTGGGGTCGTAGATCTGGCCGTTGCCGCCGGTGGCGAGGATGACGGCTTTCGCGCCGAACAGCTCCATGGCGCCGTCGCGGATGTTGCGCGTCACCACACCCGCGATGCGCCCGTCGTCGTCCTGCACGAGCGCCGTGGAGAACCACTCCTCGTAGCGGGTGACCTCTTCGTACTTCATGAGCTGCTCGTACAGCACGTGGAGGATCGCCTGGCCGGTGATGTCGGCGACGTAGTACGTCCGGGCGGCGGACGCCCCGCCGAACGCCCGCTTGCCGAGCCGGCCCCGCTCGTCCCTGTGGAAGGTCACACCGAGGTGCTCGAGCGTGAGCAGCTCATTGGGCGCCTCGCGGCACATGATCTCGATCGCGTCCTGGTCTCCGAGGTAATCGGAGCCCTTCACGGTGTCGAACGCATGCGACTCCCACGAGTCCTGCGGATCGAGCGCGGCATTGATCCCGCCCTGAGCCGCATTCGAGTGCGATCGGAC
>DASZDI010000443.1:0-1789 GCA_035942135.1 Solirubrobacterales bacterium
GCTTGTCCAGCGCCTCCTGCAGCTGGTCTTCGGCCTGGTCGAGTTCGGCCTGCTTGGCGGCAAGTTCTTCTTCGGCGGCGGCCTCCTCGTTGCGCAGGGCGCTGACCTGGCCTTCGAGGGCGGAGATTTCCTCGCCCATCGCGGTGATCGCCGAGGTGAGGACCCCCTCCTGCTCCTCCGCGTGGTCGATCTTCTCTTCGACCGCTTCCAGCTTCTCCTCCTTGCTCGCGGCGCCCGCCGAGACGGCGGCGAGGAGGCTGCAGGCAAGCAGCGCCAAGGCGATCGCGAGGGGTCGCGAGAGCCAGGCCCGGCGCGTCTTTACGGTCGGATTCGGCATAGCTGAAGGAGGAAAGCCGGCGATTGCTGCGTCGGCTGATTGGAAACCGTAGGGGGAGCAATCGATTCGCGCTCCCTCTCGGAGGGCCGTGCAACCTCAGTTGCGACAACCAGGACCCCGACAACACCGGCCTCGTCCTCTGGGCGGACCTCATCGCCCCGCTGGTCGCGATCGGCCTCTACGCGCTCACCGCACGTACTCGCAGCGTCGGTCCCGGTCCTCGCCGCGACCGCCGATGCAGCGATCCGACCCCCCTTTCCCGTTAAGGCGGTCGGAGCCGCCGCGCCCGAGCAGGACGTCGGCGCCGGGGCTGCCGACGAGGGTGTCGGGGCCGGGCGACCCCTCGATCTTCTCGGTGCTGCCGGCGATGCGGCCGACCGCGCAGCCGGCGACGTCGGGGTCGGCCACCGGGCCGCCGATCGTCGCCGCGACGAAGGTGCCGGCGTTGCGGACCCGGGCGAAGGAGGCGCTGTCGTTGTCGCCGCGGCCGCCGCGGAAGAAGTCGCCGCCGCAGGGCTGGCCGCCGATCATCAGGTCGTCGCCGCCCCCTCCGAGCAGCACCGCCGCGCCGCTGCCCCGGCGGGGGTGGAGGATGTTGACGCCGAAGAGGGCGTCGTTCCCTCCCCCGCCCGCGAGCCAGTCGGGGTCGCCGTCGTCGCCGGCGTAGAGCGTGTCGCCGCCGCGCCCGCCCCGCAGCCGGTCGCTCCCCGGCCCGCCGTCGATCGTCACCGAGACCCGGCGGGGCACAGAGCGGTCGATCGCGATCGCGTCGTCGCCCGCGCCGAGGGAGACGAGGATCGAGCCGACCGGCCCGGCGCAGGAGACCGCGGCGCCGACCGAGCGGCAGGCGCCCGCGTAGCGCGGGTCGCCGACCCCGACCGGGCCGCCCGCTCCGGCGGCGACCAGGTAACGGCGGCCGCGGCGGCTGACGCGGAGGTCGGCGACCGCGTCGGCCCCGGCGATCGTGATGCTGGAGGAGCCGGCGAGGCTCTTGTACAGCTCGACCTCGGTCCCGCCCCCGCCGCCGGCGGAGCCGCAGGAGTCGACCACCGCGAAGGGGCCGAAGCACTCGTCGCTGCCCGGGCCGCCGAAGGCCTGGTCCTGCGCCAGGGAGCCGAGCAGGCGGTCGTCGCCGGGGCCGCCCTCGAGCCGGTTCGGGGTTCTTTCGGAGGTCGCCAGCACGTCGTCGGAGGAGCCGCCGACGACGTCCTCGATCCCGACCAACCGCTCGGCCTCGGCGCCGCTCACGGTGCCGCTTTCGAGGTCGACCGCGATCGGCCCGCCCGCGCTCCGGTAGGAGGCGACGTCGTGCCCGCCGGGGCCGCCGTCGATGCGGTCCCGCCCGATCCCGCCGACGACGAGGTCGTAGGCGCCGCGCCCGCCCATCGCGCGGTCGTCGCCGAGCCCGCCGTCGACCTCGTCGCGGCCGCCGAGGCCGCCGCGCACCGTGTC
>DASZDI010000444.1:0-6785 GCA_035942135.1 Solirubrobacterales bacterium
CCTCGATCCAGTTCGAGACCGGCAAGCTCGCACGCCAGGCGAGCGGCGCCGTGGTCGTCACGGCAGGGGAGACGCAGGTGCTGTGCACCGCGACCGCCGGCAATGCCCGCGATGTCGACTTCCTCCCGCTCACCGTGGACGTCGAAGAGCGCATGTACGCCGCGGGCAAGATCCCCGGCAGCTTCTTCAAGCGCGAGGGCCGTGCCGGCGAGAAGGGCACGCTCACCGCGCGCATGATCGACCGGCCGATCCGCCCGCTCTTCCCCAAGGGCTGGCACTTCGAGACCCAGCTGGTCGCGATGCCGCTGTCGGTCGACCACGAGCACCCCTACGACATCCTCGCGATGAACGGCGCCTCCGCGGCCCTGGCGATCTCGCCGGTCCCGGTTGCCGCCCACGTCGGCGCGGTCCGGATCGGCAAGCTCGAGGGCGACTTCGTCGTCAACCCGCCCGAGGACCGTCAGGAGGAGCTGGAACTCGACCTGATCGTCGCCGGCACCGACGAGGCGATCCTGATGGTCGAGGCCGGCGCCGACGGCGTCACCGAGGCCGAGATCCTCGACGCGCTCGACATCGCCCACGGCGAGATCAAGAAGCTCTGCGCGACGATGGAGGAGCTGCAGCAGAAGGCCGGCAAAGAGAAGATCCAGCACGAGGAGCCGGAGCTGGACAGCTCCCTGCTCGAGCAGATCCGCTCCTCTCACGGCCAGGCTCTGGTCGACGCGATCGCCACCGAGGGCAAGCTCGAGCGCTACGAGGCGATCGACAAGGTCAAGGACGAGGTGGTCGGCCACTACGCCGCCGCCCACGAGGAGGGCGAGGTCGACGCCGAGCGCGTCGCCGAGGTCAAGGCCGCCTTCGGCGCGATCGAGAAGGACACGATCCGCAAGGCGATCGCGGTCGAAAAGAAGCGCCCCGACGGTCGCGCCCAGGACGAGATCCGGCCGATCGAGTGCGAGGTCGACATCTCCCCGCGCGTCCACGGCTCGGCCCTCTTCACCCGCGGCGAGACGCAGATCCTCTCCAACGTCGCCCTCGGGACGACGCGGATGGACATGCGTCTCGACACGCTCGGGCTGCAGACGACCAAACGCTTCTTCCACCACTACAACTTCCCGCCCTTCTCGGTCGGGGAGGCGGGCTTCATGCGCGGCCCGAAGCGGCGTGACATCGGCCACGGCGCGCTCGCCGAGCGGGCCCTGGAGGCGACGATCCCGGACGAAGAGTCCTTCCCGTACGTGATCCGCGCCGTCTCCGAGACGCTCGAGTCCAACGGGTCCTCCTCGATGGGCTCGGTCTGCGCCTCCTCGATGGCGCTGCAGGCGGCGGGCGTCCCGGTCACCGCACCGGTCGCCGGCGTCGCGATGGGCCTGATCAAGGAGGGCGACGACTACATCGTCCTCACCGACATCGCCGGCGTCGAGGACCACCTCGGCGACATGGACTTCAAGGTCGCCGGCACCAAGGACGGGATCACCGCCCTGCAGATGGACATCAAGATCACCGGCGTCACCTTCGAGATCCTCGAGGACGCGCTGGAGCAGGCCCTCAAGGGCCGCCAGTTCATCCTCGGCAAGATGGCCGAGGCGATCGAGGGGCCGCGGGAGAAGCTCTCCCAGCACGCGCCGGCGATCGAGTCGATCAAGATCGACCCGGAGAAGATCGGGGCGGTCATCGGCAAAGGCGGCGAAACGATCCGCGCCCTCTGCGAGGAGTTCGAGGCCGAGATCGACGTCGAGGACGACGGCACGGTGCGGATCTACGCGCCGACCGGCGATCTCGTCGACGGCTGCGTCTCCCGCATCAACTCGATGACCAAGGAGGCCGAAATCGGCGATCGCTACAACTCGGCGAAAGTCGTCAAGACGACCACCTTCGGCGCCTTCGTCGAGCTGGTCAAGGGCACCGACGGCCTGCTTCACATCTCCAACGTGAAACCGGGGGAGCGGGTCGACTCCGTCGACGACGTCCTCACCGCCGGGGAAGAGATCGACGTCACCGTGGTCGAGGTCGACAAGGAGCGCGGCCGGATCGGCCTGCGTCTCACCAGCGACCCCTCGGTCGAGGGCAAATCGCCGGAGGAATTGGCTTCGGTCGGCTCCGGCGACGGCGGTCGGCGCAACGGCGGCGACCGCGGTGGACGCGGCGGTCGCGACCGTGACCGCGGCGGACGCGGTGGGCGTGAACGCGAGCGCCGCGGCTAGTTGAGCGGCGCCAGGCTCACCACGCTGGACTCGGGCGTCCGGGTCGTGACCGAGGAGGTTCCCTCGGTCCGATCCGTCGCGCTCGGGCTCTGGGTCCGGACCGGGTCCAGGAACGAGACCCCGGCGCAGGCCGGGGTCTCCCACTTCCTCGAGCACCTGCTCTTCAAGGGGACCGCTCGCTACTCGGCGATCGAGATCTCCGAGCGCTTCGACGGGCTCGGCGCCTCGATCAACGCCGCCACCGGCAAGGAGACCACGCACCTGCACGCGCGCTTCCTCGACGAGCACACCGAGGAGGTCTTCGACCTGCTTTCGGAAATGCTGCTTGCCCCGACCTACCCCGACATCGACTCCGAGCGCCAAGTGGTGCTGGAGGAGATCGCGATGTACGACGACGAGCCCCAGGACCGGGTCCACGACGTGCTCGCCGACGCCGTCTTCGGCGCCCACCCGCTGGGGCGCCGGGTCCTCGGCGAGCCCGAGGTGATCGCCTCGATCCCGGTCCCGGACATCGAGGCCTACCGCAGCTCCCGCTACGCGGCCTCGGAGATCGTCGTCGGCGCCGCCGGGCACCTCGACCACGACCGCATCGTCGCGATGGCGGAGCGGCTGGTGCAGGCGCCGGCCGAGGGTGGGGGGGTGGCCCCGGAGACCGACCTCGAGGGCGACTCCCGACTCCGTTTCCTCAGCAAGGAGACCGAGCAGTACCACATCTGCTTCGGCGCGCCGGGGCTGCGCCGCGACGACCAGCGGCGCTTCCCGCTGGCCGTGCTCGACGCGATCTTCGGCGGCTCGACCTCGTCGCGGCTCTTCCGCGAGGTGCGCGAGAAGCGCGGTCTCGCTTACTCGGTCGGCTCCTACAACGAGCAGTTCACCGACCAGGGCCTGGTCGCCACCTACGTCGGCACCCGCGAGGACAACGTCGAGGAGGCCTGCGCGATCATCGGCACCGAGATGGCTCGGCTGCGTTCCGAGCCGGTCTCCGAGGAGGAGCTGACGCGGGCCAAGGAGAGCGTCAAGGGCCGCCTCGTCCTCTCTTCGGAGTCGACCGCGGCGCGGATGACGCGGATCTCCCGCGCCACCCTCTTCGGCCTGCCGATCGAAAGCCTCGACCAGATGCTGGCCAAGGTGGACGCGATCCAGGTCGACGACCTGAGCCGACTGGCCGCCGAGCTCTACGCGGCCGATCGCCTCTCCGCCGCCTGCGTGGGGGCTGACGAAGACCGCTTCCGCCAGGCGCTGGCGCCGGTCAGCGAGAGCCTCGTAGCCGCATGATTCGTGTTGCGGTTGCCGGCGCCGCCGGGAAAATGGGCCAGGCCGTCTGCGAGGCGGTCACCGACGCCGACGACCTCGAGCTGAGCGGCCGCGCCGACCCGGCGCTGGGGGTCGAGCTGGCCGAGGTGCTGCCGGGGGCCGACGTCGTCGTCGACTTCACGGTGCCGGACACCGCCCTGGCCAACGTCCGCGCCTGCCTGGAGGCGGGCGTCCATGCCGTCGTCGGCACCACCGGATTCGACCTCGACGCCGCCCGCGCGGCGGCCGAGGCCTCCCGGGCCAACTGCTTCGTCGCCCCCAACTTCGCGATCGGCGCGGTGCTGCTGATGGAGGTCTCGCAGACGATCGCCCGCCACATGCCGGAGTGCGAGATCGTCGAGCTCCACCACGACCGCAAGCTCGACGCGCCCTCCGGCACCGCCAAGCGCACCGAGGAGCTGATCGACGCGGCGGGCGGCAACGTCCACCAGCCGATCCACTCGGTCCGCCTGCCCGGCCTCGTCGCCCACCAGGAAGTGATCTTCGGCGGGGTGGGGCAGACGCTGGCGGTCCGCCACGACTCGATCGACCGCCGCTCTTTCATGCCCGGCGTCGTCCTTGCCTGCCGCAAGGTCGCCGATCTCCCCGACCGCTTCACGGTCGGCCTCGAGAAGCTGCTCTAGGGCCGAGCGGCCGCCCGACGGGATACCCTGGCACTGATGAAGGAGATCAAGGGAGTCATCACCGCGATGGCGACCCCGTTCGACGAGAGCGGGGCTGTCGACCACGATGCCGCCCGGCGCCTGGCGGCGCACCTCTTCGAGCACGGCTCGCACGGGCTGGTGATCGCCGGCACCACCGGCGAGTGCCCGACCCTGACCGACGAGGAGGAGATCGAGCTGCTGCGGACGGTGCGGGCCGAGGTCGGCGACGAGGCGCTGCTGGTCTGCGGCACCGGGACCAACGACACCCGCCACTCCTGCGAGCTGACCAAGAAGGCGGCCGAGGCCGGCGCCGACGCCTCGCTGGTCGTCTGCCCCTACTACAACAAGCCGAACGCGGCCGGCCTGCGGGCCCACTTCGAGGCCGTCGCAGCCGCCGTGCCCGAGCTGCCGATGGTGATGTACAACATCCCCTCGCGGGTGGTCATCAACGCCGACCCGGCGCTGCTGGCCGAGCTGGGCCAGATCGACAACGTCGTCGCGGTCAAGCAGGCCAACGACGCCGAGCTCGGCCCGATCGAGGGCCTGACGGTCCTGGCCGGCAACGACAACGTCTTCCTCCGCGTCCTCGAGTTCGGCGGCGGCGGCGCCATCTGCGTTGCCTCGCACATCGTCGGCGACCGGATGCGGGAGATGTGGGAGGCGGCGCAGAGCGGCGACCTCGACACGGCCCGCCGGATCGACGCCGAGATCACCCCCGTCTACGAGGCCACCTCGGTGGCGACCAACCCGATCCCCCTCAAGGCCGCCCTGGCGATGCTGGGCCTGGCCGAGGACAGACTTCGACTTCCCCTGGTGTCCGCCGACGCCGAGCAGCGGGCCGCCATCAAGGCCGGTCTCGATGCCGCCGGTGTCGCCGTCGCCAGTTAGACACGACTCAAGAGAGTGAGCAACAACTAGTGCCAAGCAAACTTCGCGTGCTGCCCCTGGGCGGCCTGGGCGAGATCGGCAAGAACATGACCGTGATCGAGTACGACGGCCGCATCGTCGTCGTCGATACCGGGCTGATGTTCCCGACCGCCGAGATGCACGGGATCGACCTCGTGCTTCCCGACTTCTCCTACCTGCGTGATCGCGCCGACGACATCGAGGCGATCGTCCTCACCCACGGCCACGAGGACCACGTCGGGGCGCTGCCCTACGTGCTGCGGGAGATCGGCATGCCGCCGGTGATCTACGGCGGCCTGCTGACGATCGGGATGGTCCGCTCCAAGCTCGACGAGCACAAGCTGGGGGACAAGGCGCCCCTGGAGGAGCTGCCGGCGGGGGAGAAGGTCCAGCGCGGTCCCTTCGGAATCGAGCTGGTCCACCTCGCCCACTCGATCCCCGACATGCGCGGCGTCCTGCTGACGACCGAGCTGGGGTCGATGCTGATGACCGGCGACTACAAGTTCGACCAGACCCCGGTCGACGGCCGCCCGGCGGACGTCTCGCGCCTGGCCGAGCTCGGCAAGGAAGGGCTGATGCTGCTCTGCGGCGACTCGACCAACGCCGACCGGCCGGGGATCGCCCCCTCGGAGTCGAGCGTCGGCCCCGCCCTGCTGCAGCAGTTCTCCCGCTGCAAGGGTCGGATCATCGTCACCTCGTTCGCCTCCAACATCCACCGCGTCCAGCAGGTGATCGACGCCGCCGAGCGGCTCGACCGCAAAGTCGCCCTGGTCGGGCGCTCGATGCGGAAGAACTTCAACATCGCCTCCAACCTCGGCATCGCCAAAGCGCCGCAGGGGATCTTCATCCAGCCGCGGGAGATCGAGAACTTCCCCGACGACAAAGTCGTGGTGATCTCGACCGGCAGCCAGGGCGAGCCGCTCTCGGCGCTGCGGCGGATGGCCAACAACGACCACCGCGACGTGCAGCTGCACTCCGGCGACACCGTCGTCTTCTCGGCGCCCCCCGTCCCCGGCAAAGAGCGCGCGGTCAACGAGACGATCGACCGCATCTACGAGATCGGGGCGACGGTGATCACCGCCAAGGACGCACCGATCCACGCCTCCGGCCACGGCTGGCAGGAGGAGATCAAGCTGATGCTGAACCTGACCAAGCCGAAGTACGTGATGCCGGTCCACGGCGACCACAAGCGCCTGCGCCTGCACTCCGAGCTGGCCGAGGCGGTCGGGGTTCCCGCCGACAACATCTTCCGCGGCCGCAACGGCCTGCCGCTGGAGATCGACTCCAAGGGCGCCCGCTTCGGCGAGGACATCCACGCCGGCGTGATGTACGTCGACGGTGTCAACATCGGCGAGCCCGACGACGCCGCCCTGCGCGACCGCCGCGAGATCTCCGCCGACGGCATCTTCATCGTCGTCGCGACGATCTCCTCCGACGACGGCTCAATCGTCGCCGACCCCGAAGTGATCTTCCGCGGCGTCGCCTTCCTCGAGGAGGCCGGTGCCCTGGTCGAAGACCTCAAGGACCTGGTCGAAGACCAGCTCGACGACGCCGCCAAGGCCGGCAAACGCGAGAACCACCTGGTCGAGGAAGACCTGCACGAGGCGATCGGCAAGTTCGTCTGGCAGCGCCTGCGCCGCCGGCCGATGGTGCTGCCGGTTGTGATCGAGGTCTGAGCCGCTTGGGATGAGGGGGGGTGGGGCGACGTGTTTTCCCC
>DASZDI010000445.1:0-2958 GCA_035942135.1 Solirubrobacterales bacterium
CCAGACACATCTCGCCTATGGCTCGATGTTGAGTGTCTGGGGAGGCACGCACGACCCCCCTCGCCACACGGGCAAGCTACGGCGCGGTTACCGCCCATTGGCCGTAGGCGTAGTAGTCGCCGGCGGCTTTTGCTTTGGTGAGGAGGCCGAAGCCTAGGCGGGTGTTGTTCTCGACCGCCAGCGGCGTCGTTTCGTCGAGGTTCGCTTTCTCGACGATGTAGACACAGAGGTTGCCGGCGGTCGCCTGGGGCGTCTGACCTCCACCGAGGCCGGTGCAGTTGGCGCTGGTCGCGCCGGGCTCCAGCACCGTCACCGCCGGCGCAGCCAGCAGAGGGAACTGGAAGCTGGCGGCGTTCCTGGTCGTATCGCCCGCCGCGGCCGCGGTCGAGCCGAGGTCGAAGACCCCACGCAGGGTTTGGCCGCTTTTCAGCGTGCCCAGCAGCGGCGCGACGTCGTCGGCCAGCTTCGCCAGGGTCACCGAGCCTTTGCCCAGTTTTGCCGTGGTCACGGCTTCGTTGTTCAGTTTGTTGGTGGTGACGACGCCGTTTTTGATCTTGCTCGCGATCACCGCGCCGTCGGAGAGCTTGTTGGTGGTGATGATCCCGTTGCCGAGGTTGCCGGGCAGGACCGCGTTGGCGCCGAGCTTGCCCGCGGTGACGGCCTTCGGGGCGATCTTGCCGCTGGTCACCGCGCCGCGGCTCAGGTCGACCGTCTTGACGGCGCCTCGTTTCAGCTGCTGGGTGCCGACGCTGTTCTTCGGCAGCCCGGCGGCGACGGCGGCACCGCCGAGGGCGACGAACAGGGCGAGCGTCGCGATCACGTTCGCGTAGCTCAGCTTGGGACGGGGGATTCGGTTCATGGGACTGGCTCCTCTCTGTCTGGGGTCGGACAACCATTCGCGGTCGCTCCGCTGAAGCCCTGCGTTTGATCGGGCATACTTCCCCAACATGGATCCGGTCGAGTTGATTTGGAGGAACGGCGAGTTCGTCCCCTGGGAGGACGCGCAAACCCACGTCCTGAGCCACGGGCTGCACTACGGGACCGGCGTCTTCGAGGGCATCCGCTGCTACCGGACCCCGCGCGGGCCGGCGATCTTCCGCCATCAGGACCACCTCGACCGGCTGGAGAAATCGGCCGAGCTCTACTACCTGGAGCTGCCCTACTCGGCCGAGGAGATCCGCCGGGCGACGCACGAGCTGCTGCGCCGCAACGACCTCGATTCCGCCTATATCCGGCCGCTCGCCTACCGCGGCTACGGCAGCCTCGGCCTCTACGCCAAAGACGCGCCGGTCGACGTCATCGTCGCCGCCTTCCCCTGGGGGGCCTACCTCGGCGAGGAGAGCAAGAACGGCGGCATCCGCGCCAAGGTCTCGAGCTGGCGCCGGATCAGCCCCGCGGGCTCGATCCCGCACGCCAAGGCCTCCGGCTCCTACCTCAACTCGATCCTCGCCAAGACCGAGTCCAGCAACGCCGGCTACGACGAGGCGATCCTGCTCGACGAGCGCGGCTTCGTCTGCGAGGGCTCGGGCGAGAACATCTTCGTCGTCCGCGACGGCCAGATCGTCACTCCGCCGCAGGTCGCCTCGATCCTCGACGGGATCAACCGCAAGTCGGTGATCCAGATCGCCCGCGACCTCGGCTACACCGTGGTCGAGCGCGACATCGCCCGCGCCGAGCTCTACCTGGCCGAGGAGGTCTTCCTGACCGGGACCGCGGCCGAGCTGGTGCCGGTCCGCGAGATCGACGACCACCCGCTCGGCGAGCCGGGCGAGATCACCCGCCACGTGCAGTCGAAGTTCGAGGACGCGCTCTGCGGCAAGGCCGAGGAGTACCTGGAGTGGCTCGACTTCGTCGAGGCCCCAAAGGCTTCCGAGTCGGAGTCGGAGTCGATCGGGCGAATTACCCCTGCCGCCTAGCGGCAGGCGCGGCGCTGCCGTGCATCCGGGCCCGAGCGCCCACCCCGATCTTCGACTCGAAAGGCAGTAAACGATGGAACAGGTGAAGCTCTACGACACGACCTTGCGTGACGGCATGCAGGGCGAGGGGATGTCCCTCTCGGCCTCGGAGAAGGCGCGGGTGGTCCTCGCCCTCGACAAGCTCGGCGTGCAGATGATCGAGGCCGGCTTCCCGAGCTCGAACCCGAAGGAAGAGGAGCTGTTCGAGCGCCTCGCCGAGCTGGAGCTCGAGCAGGCGACGATCTGCGCCTTCGGGATGACCCGCCGCCGCGACACCGCTCCCGAGGACGACCCGGCGCTGCGGACCCTGGTCGGCGCCTTCACGCCGGTGGTGACCCTCGTCGGCAAGACCTGGGGGCTGCACCTGGAGAAGGTGACGAAGGTCTCCCGCGAGGAGAACCTGGCGATGATCGGCGACTCGGTCGGCTTCTGCCGCGAGCAGGGCAAACGGGTCGTCTACGACGCCGAGCACTTCTTCGACGCCTACCGCGACGACCCCGGCTACGCGCTGGAGTGCCTGGAGGCGGCGATCGCCGCCGGGGCCGAGAACGTCACCCTCTGCGACACCAACGGCTCCAGCCTGCCCGACCAGGTCGCCGCCGCCACCCGCGAGGTGGTCGCGAAGCTGGGGGAGCGGGCCGAAGTCGGCATCCACGTCCACGACGACGCCGGCTGCGGCGTCGCCAACTCGCTGGCCGCGGTCGGCGAGGGCGCCCGTATGGTCCAGGGCACGGTCAACGGCTACGGCGAGCGCTGCGGCAACGCCGACCTGACCACGATCCTGCCCAACCTGCAGCTGAAGCTCGGCTTCGACGTCGTCAGCCCCGAGCAGCTCGCCTCGCTGACCGAGACGGTCCACTTCGTCGACGAGCTCTGCAACGTCGCCCCGGACCCCGACGCCCCTTATGTGGGGCGGAACGCCTTCGCCCACAAGGGGGGGATGCACGTCGCCGGGGTCGAGGCCGACGCCCGCACCTTCGAGCACATCGACCCCGCCGCGGTC
>DASZDI010000446.1:0-8000 GCA_035942135.1 Solirubrobacterales bacterium
TTATGAGCCATCGGTTCCCTCCTCTTTTTCGGCTTTGGTGGGGGCGGGCTTGCGGCTCAGCATTTTCAGCTCGGTCACCTCGAGTTTGGTCAACTCGGAGCGGTGGCCGGCGCGGCGCCGGTAGCCCTTCTTCGCCTTGTATTTGAAGACTTTGATCTTCTTGCCACGGACGTGCGCGGCCACTTTGGCCTCGACTTTGACCTTCTCCAGGTCGTCGCCGGCGGCGAGGACGTCGTCGTCGCGGAACATCACCGCGCGCAGGTGGACTTTGTCGCCCTCCTCGACGTTGAGACGATCGACGAACAGGGACGTGCCCTCCTCGACTTTGTACTGCTTGCCACCGCTTTCGACTACCGCGTACATGCTCAATCCTGTCCGTTGCTGCCTTGTTTGGCGCGCGAACGCCCCCGACCGCCCCTGCGGCCACGACTGCGTTTGCGCGAAGGAGCATCGGAGTCTAGCTCGGAGCCGTTTTCGCTGCCGCCTGCGGAGCCGTTCGGAGACTCGCCTCCCAGCAGCGAGGCGACCGCCGCCGAGCGCTCGACCTCGTCGATCCGCACCATCTTGCGCTCGCCGACAAAACGGCCGCCGCCGGTGACGCTGACGATGTAGGAGTCGATCCGGGCCACCGCGTCGTCGGCGTTGTACATGTGCGGCTCGTCGATCTTGACCAGCACCTCCTCGCCGACCTTGAACGGCAGCGCCCGCTCCTCGATCTCCCCACGGCTGCCGGACTCGATCAGCTCGAAGGTGTCGATCGGCAGCGCGTCGCCGCCCTCGAAGTGGAACCGCTTGCCGGTTTCCTCCTCGAGCTCGGCGAGGCCGCTGTCGGCGTCGGTCAGCTCGTGGGCGACCTTGGGGTTGACGCGGATCAGGAACGCCTCGACGTCGCCGTGCTCGCCGGCGATGTCGCGCATCTTGCCGAGCCCCTCCAGCGCCACCGTCTCGGCCGAGAGGACGACCCCCTCGCCGCCGCAGGTGGGGCAGGGCGCGGTGAGGATCTCGCGGACGCCGTCGGTGACGTTCTGGCGGGTCATCTCGACCAGGCCCAGCGGCGAGACCTCGACCACGTAGCTCTTCGACTTGTCCGTGTCGAGCGCTTTGCGCATCGTCTTCAGGACCTTTTCGCGGTTGCTGGCCCGCGCCATGTCGATGAAGTCGACGACGATGATGCCGCCGATGTCGCGCAGCCGCAGCTGCCGCACCGCCTCCTCGGCCGCCTCGGTGTTGACCTTGGTGATCGTCTCCTCGAGGCCGCCTTTGCCGCGCCCGGTGAAGGAGCCGCTGTTGACGTCGATCACGGTCAGCGCCTCGGTGTAGTCGATGATCAGGTAGCCGCCCGAGGGCAGGTCGACCCGCCGGTTCAGGGTCGACTCGATCTCCTCGTTGATCTTCCATTTCTCGAACAGCGGTTTCGTGCCCTCGTAGAGCTCGACCCCGCCGACCAGCTCCGGCGCGGTGCGCTGGAAGAAGTTCGTCACCCGCTCGAACTGCTTCGGCGAGTCGATGATCGCCTTTTCGAACTCGCTGAGGAAGACGTCGCGCAACACCCGCACCGGCAGGTCGGCCTCCTGGAAGACCAGCGCCGGCGCCTTGCTGCCGTCGGCCCGCCGCTCCAGCACCTCGTTCAGCTTCTGCAGGTAGCTGATCTCCCGCACGAAGTCGGATTTTTTGGCGCCGTGGGCGGCGGTGCGGACGATCAGCCCGCCCGGGCCTTTGTAGGTGCGGTCGACCATCTTCCGCAGCCTGTCGCGCTCTTTGTCGGAGAGCCTGCGGCTGACCCCGACGCCGGTGCCGTGCGGGGCGAAGACGAGGTAGCGGCCGGCGATCGAGACGTTCATCGAGAGCCGTGCGCCCTTCGACTTCAGCGGGTCCTTGACGACCTGGACGAGGATCTCCTGCCCGGGCTTGATCATCTCGTTGATGCGACGGCCGCTGCCGCGCCCGCGCTTGGGCGCCTGCTTGCCGTCGGGGGTGACGATCTCGTCGACGTGGAGGAAGCCGTTGCGCTCCAGGCCGATGTCGACGAAGGCCGCCTCCATGCCGGGAAGGACGTTGTCGACCTTCCCCTTGTAGATGTTGCCGACGATCGAGCGGCGACCGCGCCGCTCGATGTAGAGCTCGGCGACGCTGCTTCTGCCGCCTTTCTGCTTTGCCTCGAGGACAGCCACACGGGTCTCGCCGCGCTCGGCGGAGACCAGAATCGTTTTTTTCATTTTTGGTTCAGCTCAGTTTCGGATAGGTACGCAACGCCGGACCCCTCTTTTGAGGCATCACCAGGCGAACCTTCCCTTTTGGCTGAGACGCGCTTGGACGTTGATGCTCTGAAGAACGCCGACCGCCAAGAAGGTAGCGAGGACGGAGGACCCTCCGTAGCTCATCAACGGCAGGGGAATCCCCGTGATCGGCATGATGCCGAGGTTCATCCCCACGTTGACGAAGGTCTGGAACAGCAGCGCGACGGCGATGCCGCCGGCCACCAGGGTCCCGTAGGAGTTCTTCGAAAGCGTCACGATCCGCAGCGCCCGCCAGAAGAGCAGGGCGTAAAGGGATAGGACGAACGCGGCGCCCACGAACCCGTAGCGCTCACCGATCACCGCGAAGATGAAGTCGGTGTGCCGCTCGGGAACGAAGTCGAGCCGCGTCTGGGTGGCTTGATCGCCGCGGCCGGTCAACTGACCCGCGCCGGTGGCGATCACTGATTGGTTCTGCTGGTAACCCGCGCCGTCCGCATGCTCGCCGGGGTCGAGGAAGGACGTCAGACGTTCCTCCTGGTACCCCTTGAGCAGCGGGACCCCGGTCGCCGGAGCGACGACCAGGACAAGCGCGACCAGCGCGGTAAGAACAGTGCCGATGACCGCGAAATGCGTCCAGGGGACGCTTCCGAAGTACATGACGGCAAGGGTGGCGACCACGTACACCAATGAGGTGCCGAGGTCTGGTTGAAGGAAGACCAGTCCGGCCGGGGCCAGGCCGAGGACCAGGTAGCGCACGGTGCGCTGGACCTGCGAGCCCCGCCTGGCGCCGTCGATCACGAAGCCGGCAAGCGCGAGCACGAGCAGGAGCTTGCCGAGCTCCGACGGCTGGAAGCTGAAGAAGGGAAATTCGAAGGCGCGCCGCGAGCCGCGGGCGGCGAAGCCGAAGAAGAAGACGAGGGTGACGCTTGCGCAGAGGAAGGTGTAGATCCCGACCCGCAGCTCGCGGAAGCGCGAGTAGTCGATCCGGGTCATCAGCACCATCCCGACGATGCCGAGCAGCGCGTAGATCGCCTGCCGTTCGAGGAAGTAGTTGGGGCTGCCGGGGACGTCGTTCTGCGTCGCCTGCCCGAGCGTCAGCAGGCTGAAGGCGATCAGCGCCAGGGCCGAGAGCGTCAGCGTCCAGTCCATCTGGGCGAGGCCGAGGCGCTCGGAGATCCCCACGTGGACCGTGAAGGGCTGCGGGCGGGCGTTTCTGGTTCGGGTGGCGTACATCGTCATTCGACTTCGACAGCTTCCGTCGCTTCGGAGATCTGTGGCTCGTAGATCTCTTCGAGGATGCGGAGCACCACCGGCGCTGCCGATTCGGAACCGAAGCCCCCTTGCTCGACGGTTGCAATCGTCACGATACGCGGGTTCGGGTACGGGGAGAGCGCCGCGAACCAGGATTGGTCGCCGTAGCCGTCTCGTTCCGCGGTCCCGGTCTTGCCGGCGATCGGGATCGGGAAGTCGCCGAAGATGTCGGTTCCGGTTCCTTCCCCCCCCTGCGCGGCCAGGTGCAGGCCCTCCAGGATCGCCTCTCGATGGGCCGGGTCGATCTCGACCTGGCGTCGGATCCCGAACTCGAATTCCTTCAGCACCCGCCCAGCCGTGTCCTCGATTTCCAACGCCACGTGCGGGGTGACGACCTTGCCGCCGTTGCCGAGGGCGGCGTAGGCCACGGCCATCTGCAGCGGGCTCGTCTGCAGATCGCCCTGACCCGTCGCCAGCTGGACGTTGTCGCCGATCGACCAAGGCCGGTCGGTTTCCCCCTCTTTGAAGAGCTGGTTGCGCCACTGCGGGGTCGGCAGCAGCCCCTCCGCCTCCTCGGGAAGGTCGAGGCCGGTCCACTGGGCGATGCCGAGCTTGCTCGCCCATTCCTGCAGCTCGCCGGTGTCCCACATCCGCGCCCCGAGGGTGTAGAAGTAGACGTCTGAGGAGACTTCGAGCGCCCGTGCCAGCGCCACCGGACCGTAGGCCTTCGAGCCCGCGTTTTTGAAGGGCAGGCCGCCGATGACGATCTGCCCGGGATCGTAGATCTGCTCGTCCGGCGTGATCACGCCGTTTTCCAGCGCCGCCAGCGCGGGGATGATCTTGAAGATCGAGCCCGTCGGATAGGCGCCTTCGGTGGCGCGGTTGAAGAGCGGCGCCAGGACCGGGTCGCGATACAGCTCGTCGACCTGCGCCTGGGTCGGTTCGATCAGGTCGGAGGGGTCGAAGGTGGGATTGGAGCCGAGGCCGAGGATCTCGCCGCTCTCGATGTTCATCGAGATGAAGGCCCCCGGCAGCCCCCGCGCGGAGAGCGCTTCTTCGCCCGCGGCCTGGACGTCGGCGTCGATCGTCAGCTTCAGGTTCTCGCCCGGGGTCGGCGGCGTCGAGACCAGCTGCCCGCCCGGGGTCGGCTCGCCGAGCGCGTTGACCTGGATCCGGGTCATCCCCGGCTCGCCGCGCAGGAAGTCGTCGTAGGTGTACTCGACCCCGCCCTGGCCGATCTCGTCGCCCGGCTCGAGACCCTCGTACTCAGGCTCTTTCAGTTTTTCTTCGGAGATCTCGCCGACGCTCCCGACCACGTGCGCGGCGCGACTGCCGTTCGGGTAGTGGCGGACGAAGACCCGCTGCACCGTCACCCCCGGGAAGTCCTCCTGGTTCTCTTCGATGTAGGCGACCAGGCCGAAGCCGACGTCCCGCCGCAGCGTCACCGGCGCCCCGGCGGCGACCTCTTCGCTCTCCGCGATCGTCTTCCGCACCTTCCGCGGCGAGAGGTGGGCGAGCTCCCCCAGCCGCGCCAGCACCGCCCGTTCTTCGGCCGGGTCCTCGGGCAGTTTCTGCGTGTTCAGCTGCAGCGCCAGGCTGGTGCGGTTGTCGACCAGGACTTCGCCCTCGCGGTCGAGGATCTCGCCGCGGGGGGCGATGACTTTGTACTCGCGGGTGCGGTTGTTCTTGGCCTCCGCCAGGTACTCGTCGCCGTTCAGCACCTGCAGGTTCCAGAGCCGGAAGGCGAGGATCCCGAAGAGGACGATGGCGAAGCCGCCGAGCACGGCGACCCGCAGCGAGAGCCGGCTGCCCTGGGGACGCTGGTCGTTTCGCAGGTACACCTTTTTATGCTCCCAGGGCCGTCGGCCGTCTGCTGCGCCGCGCCGCCGGCTCCTCGACCAGCGCCGGCCGCAGCGCCCGCCGCACCCCGACGTAGATCGCCCAGCCGCCGAAGAAGGCGAAGACGCTCTTGAGGAGGACGTCCTTGACCACCAGGGCGCTGACCGGGGCGTCGATCCCCAGCATCAGCTCGACCGCGCCGAAGCCGAGCTCGGCGAAGAGCGTCAGCCCGAGGCAGAGCAGCGGCGGCACCAGGGCGCTGTGGATCTCGAAGCGCTCGCGGAAGAGTCCCGCCAGGTAGCCGACCGCGAGCAGGACCAGCGAGCCCCCGCCCAGCGGCACGATCAGCAGGCAGTCGAGCAGGAGCCCGGCCGAGAAGCCGCAGACGGCGCCGGTCAGCGAGCCGCCGAGCAGGCCGAGCACGACGACCAGCGCCGGCAGCAGGTCGGGGCTGACGTGGAAGAGGGCGACCTGGGAGAAGAAGGAGAGCTGCAGGAGCACGCCGCCGATCACGATCGCGACCAGGCGGGCGAGGATGTTGGGGGTGAGGATCACCCTCGCGAGCCCCCGGTGAGGACCTGGACCAGGTCGAGCTCGCGGAGGTCGGCGAAGGGGCTGATGTGGACCTGCTGCTGGGCCTCCTGCTCGAGCAGCGAGGCTTCGACGACCTCGCCGATCGGCAGGTTCGGCGGGTAGGAGGACTCGATCCCCTGGCCGCGCCAGCCGGAGGTCACCACCATCTGGCCTTTGCCGACCACTTTTTCGGAGTCGAGGAAGTCGAGGATCAGGTCGCCCGGGTCGCCGACCGCGGGTTTCATCACGCCCTGGATGCCGCTCGGCACGATTTTCGCCGCGACGGCGCTGGAGTGGTCGGCGATCAGGGTTACCCGGGCCGAGCCGCCGGTGACGGCGGAGACGGTGCCGACGAGGCCGTCGCCGCTGACCACGGGGTCGTCGACCTCCACCCCGTCGCCGGAGCCGACGTCGATCGTCACGTCGGCGAACCAGACGGTCGGCGAGCGGGCGATGACGCGGCCGGTGACGGGGTCGTAGCCGCTGGGGATGGCGCCGCTGCGGTCGAGGTCGAGCAGCTTGCGCAGTTCCGCGTTTTCGGCCAGCGCCGCCTGCGCCCCCACCGCCTGCTCGCGGGTCTCCGCCAGCTCGCTGCGCAGGCGGCTGTTCTCGCCGCGGGCGTCGAAGGTCGAGTCGAACCAGTTGACCAGGTCCTGGGCCGGCTTCAGGGCCCGGTCGGTGACCGACTGGATCGGGCTGAAGATCGTGCTGACGCCCCGCTGCATGCCGTCGGAGCCCTGCCCGTAGGTGAGGGTGAGGAGGGCGAAGGAGCCGACGATCAACAGCGCCAGCACCGCTCTGCGGCGGCGTACTTGCTTTCGGTACACGTTGGGAGACCTAGGTTGGGGGCTTTTGCATGAGCGGCGGTTGATGCCGGGGGCCGCGCTCCGTCAGCGACTCTGCCAGTTGAGAGGGGATCTGGCACGCGTCGCGCAGGCGCTGCTCCGGTCTTTGCAGGAGCGCTGCGCGCCGGCCGGAGCGATGCCGCAGCCCATGATGGCACCCCCAGGCCGGCGAGGGGTGCGATCGGGCTCCTCCGGGCGGAGACCGGCGAGTTCGCCGGTGCCAGGTCGGCGGCTGCCCGCTCGGCCGCCGTAGCTGATCAAATGGCCGCCGCTGCGCGTTCTCCCGCGGCTTTCGATCCGATCCGCTCCTCAATGGGAAGGGATCGCTAAGCAAAGAGTTCGTCGTTTGCAGGGAACGCTGCTTCTCCGTATCATCAACGAACAAAGAGCAATCGAGAGGTTTTTCTTGTCGGGGACGACGCCACCCGCGCCCAGCAACGACGGGAACAGCTCGAATTTCGAGCTTTTCCTGGACTTTTTCCCCGACGCGGTCCTCGGGCTGGACGACGATGGCCGCATCGTCCTGGCCAACCGGCAGGCCGAGGACCTCTTCGGCTTCACCCGCGAGCAGCTCGAGGGACGGCCCCTCGGCCTGATCGTCCCCTTGCGGCTCGACGACGCCCCTCCCCGCGTCCAGCTCTTCGCCCGGCGCCGCGACGGCAGCGACTTCCCGGCCGAGATCGGCCTCGGCCCGGTCGAGCTGGACGGAGACGCGGCCACGATCGCGGTGGTCCGCGACATCGGCGAGCGCTCCGAGCGCGAGCGCGAGCAGGCCCTCCAGCGCCAGCTCGACCGCGCCCGCAGGCTCGAGAGCGTCGGCCAGCTCGCCGGCGGCATCGCCCACGACTTCAACAACATCCTCGGCGTGATCATGAGCTACGCCGAGTTCGTCGCCGGCGAGGTGGAGCCAGATTCGCAGGCCCACCGCGACGTCGGGGAGATCCGCCGCGCGGCGGAGCGGGCGGCCTCGCTGACCCGGCAGCTGCTGATCTACAGCCGCCGCGAGGTCGCCAAGCCGGAGAAACTCTACCTGCGCGAAGTCGTCGGCGGCCTCGAGAACCTGCTGCACCGGGCGCTCGGGTAGCGGGTCGAACTGGAGACCCGCTTCGGCGCGGAGCGGATGCCGGTCGAAATCGATCCCGGCCAGTTCGAGCAGGTCCTCGTCAACCTCGCGGTCAACGCCCGCGACGCGATGCCCGAAGGCGGCCGGCTGCTGATCGAGATCGACCGCGCCGAGCTCGACGAGGAGTACGCC
>DASZDI010000447.1:0-8595 GCA_035942135.1 Solirubrobacterales bacterium
GGGTCGCCCCCCAGCGACTTCGCGTTGTGGGCGACGAGAGGCTTCGTGCCGAGCGCGCCGGCCAGCTCGTCGAGCGAGGCGGAGCCCGCGAGGACGCGGTCGCCTTCCGCGGCCGCCCAGCGCTCGCCCGCGATCGCCAGCGCTACCGGCCCCTCCCCCAGGTCCTCGGGCCTGCCCTCGACCGCCTCGACCGCGAGCTCGGTCTCGACCCGCCGGCCCGGCACCGCGTCGCCCTCCGGCAGCGCTTCTTCGAGCCGGTCCATCACCGCCCGCAGCTCGAACTCGCGCATGAAGTCCCGCAGGGCGCCGCGGTCGGGCTCGGAGGACATCGCCGCCGCCAGGTCGACGCCGGTCTCGATGTCGTACTGCAGCGTCGCCAGCTGCTTCGACATCCGCGCGTCGTCGGCGTGCTCGGTCAGGTTCTGCTTGCGTTTGGCGCCGGAGATCTGGTCGACGCTCGCCAGCACCGCGTCCAGCGAGCCGAACTG
Organism: Solirubrobacterales bacterium; assembly: GCA_035942135.1. Taxonomy (GTDB): domain Bacteria; phylum Actinomycetota; class Thermoleophilia; order Solirubrobacterales; family 70-9; genus VAYN01. The sequence continues at coordinate 489 of DASZDI010000447.1, forward strand.
TTGCAGCAGCTGGGTCGCGGTTTTCTCGCCGATCCCGGGGACGCCGGGGATGTTGTCGGAGGTGTCGCCGCGCAGGCCCATCAGGTCGGTGATCAGCTCCGGCGGCACCCCGTAGCGCTCTTCCACCGCCGCGCGGTCGTAGATCTTGGTCTCGGTGATCCCGCGCGAGGTGCTCATCACCCGCACCCCCTCGTCGACCAGCTGGTAGGCGTCGCGGTCGCCGGTCACGACCATCACCTCGATCCCCTGCGCACGCGCCTGCTTGACCAGCGAGGCGATCACGTCGTCGGCCTCGTAGCCGTCGACCTTGACGTTGGTGTAGCCGAAGGCGTCGACCAGCGGCATCAGGTGCGGCCACTGCTCGCGCAGCAGGTCCGGCCGCGGTTTGCGCTGGGCCTTGTAGAGGTCGTAGGTGACCTCGCGTCCCGACATGCCCGCGTCCCAGGCGACCACGACCCCCTGGGGATGGTGCTCGTCGATGATTTTCACCAGCATCGAGGCAAGGCCGTAGATGGCATTGGTCGGCCGCCCGTCGCTGGTCCCGATCGACTCCGGCAGGGCGAAGAAGGCGCGGTAGGCGAGGCTGTTGCCGTCGATCAGGAAGAGCTGCGGGGCATCGGCGTTCATCGGGGCGCCCACTCTACGAGGCGGCCGGGCGGGATGAAAATTGGGTAGACGGTCGATCCAAGTTACTTAAGAACTGCGATCCGTCTCCCGATCAGGCCTGCATACATCAGCGACAAGGCATGCCCGCTGTCCAGTCCACGGGTCGGTCTTCTGGGGAGGTCTTATCCGATGAAGTCGATGCGCACTCTGCTCGCACTCGTTGCAAGCGCTCTGGCCGGCACCGCTCTTTTCGCGGCTCCCGCCGGTGCCTGTTCCTACCCGGCCGGAGAGCAGGTCTTCTCCGACTGGGGCGATCCGCGTTCCTACGTGCTCGTCCCCGACGGCGACTTCGCCGCCGGCGGCGAAGGCTGGACGCTCGAGGGCGACGCCGCGGTCGTCTCCGGCTCGCTCTCGCTGCCGGCGGGCAGCTCGGCCGTCAGCCCGTCCCTCTGCGTGTCGAAGGAGACGCCGTTCTTCCGCTCGATGGCCCGCGACAGCGGCGTCGCCGGCTCGCGCCTGGAGGTGGAGATCCTCTACGACGAGCTCGAGGCGGTCCGCAGCCGCGTCGTCGGCAGCGATCGTCAGGCCGACTGGGACCCGACGCAGCCCCTCGCGCAGAACTTCGGCCTCGCGACGCTGGGCGAGACCGACAGCTCGGTGCGGATCCGGATCACCGCGGACGGCGGCGACTGGAAGATCGACGACTTCTACGTCGATCCCTTCGCCCGCCGCTGAGGCCGGCGGACCTCTCCTCGACCAGGGCTCGGGCGCGGTGGGCGCGCCCGGGCTCAGACCTTGCCGGCCTCCAGCAGCTCGACCAGGGCCGCCACCACCTCGGGGTCGAACTGGGTCCCGGCGCAGGCGCGCAGCTCGGCCAGCGCCGCCTCGGTGCTCATCGCCTTGCGGTAGGAGCGGGTGGTGGTCATCGCGCTGAAGGCGTCGCAGGCGGTGACGATGCGGGCCTCGATCGGGATCGCCTCGCCCGCCAGGCCGTCGGGGTAGCCGGAGCCGTCGAAGTCCTCGTGGGAGGCGCGGACGATCGTCCCTACCTCGGCGAGGACGCCGCCGATCCGCTTCAGCATCCGCTCGCCCTCGATCGTGTGGCGGCGGATCACCTCCCACTCGGCGTCGTCGAGCGGGCCGGGCTTGTTGATGATCTCGTTCGGGACGGAGATCTTGCCGACGTCGTGGAGCAGGGCGGCGAACTCGACGTTGCGGCGCTGGTCGAAGTCGAGGCCGAGGCTGTCGCTGACCGCGAGCGAGAGTTCGACGACGCCGCGGCTGTGGCTGCCGGTATAGGCGTCGTCGGCCTCGACCACGTCGCCGAGCAGCATCGCGGTGCCCTGGTAGGCCTCGCTGAGGGCCAGCGCCTGGGACATCCGCGTCTGGCGCTCGCGCGAGAGCACGGCGAGGACGAGCGCGAGCGGGACCACCGCGAGGCAGACCTCGGCACCGATCTGCAGCGCCGCCACGGCCGCCAGCAGGCCGATCGGGGCGAGCGCCGCGTCGAGGCCGTAGACCGGGGCGATCATCCGCAGCACGGCGGCCGGCGGGGTGCGGTCGATCAGCCGGGCGCGCGTCGCGGTGGCGGCGAAGTCGAAGGCGAACTGGGAGAGCAGAGCGAGCAGGTAGATCGGCCAGGAGTCCCAGGAGAAGACCTGGGCGCCGGCGATCGCGATCACCAGGGCGGGGCCGACGGCGTGCCAGCAGTCGCCGAAGACGTGGAAGGCACGGTGGATGCTGGTGTGGCCGGCGGTGTAGTCGATCAGCCGCCCGAGTGCCCAGCTGAGGCTGACCACAAGCGGCACGACCGGCGTCGGCAGGAGGAAGAGCATCGGCACCAGCACCAGCTCGGTGGGCACGGTGTAGCCGTCGGCGATGTCGAATTTCGCCTGGCAGACGATCACGTAGGCGAGGACCAGGACCAGCAGGGTCGGCGCCTCGAGCGAGCGCGGGGAATCCAGGAACACGGCCATCGCCACGGCGACGGCGAGGAAGGCACCCCCGGCCGCCTGCTCGACCGCGCGCTCGCGCCCACGAGCCCTCTTCCGGGCACGGTTCAAGCCGCGAGCAAAGAGCTGCTCGGCGCGGGTGGTGGACGAGGCGGTTTCCATCGACACGAGGAGTTTCCAGATCGAAGACTCCCCCATACATCGGCCGATTCCCAGTCGGAAATAAGCGGGTTTCCCACTTTTCCGTAAGAAGCAGGTGCCAAAAGTAACTAGACAGGCGGTCTAACGGGGTTTAGTTGGACGCTCTGACCACCGATGCTCTGGCCCACATAAGTGCAGATGTGAGCTGAATAAGGGCAAACCTGCTGCGAGGTGGGGACGCAAAGTCAGAGGTCTCGGGTGTGTGCACGAGATAGCTCGGCCGCCGGCTTGGTTGTCAAACCAGGCGTTTCTGCCTGCGATCCGGAGGTTGACCCGAATGAAGTCCAGCCGCAAACTCCTTACCGCCACGGTGGCCGCTCTCGTCGCCATGGCGCTCTCCGCCGCGACCGCCTCGGCGGTGACCTGCCCCTACTACGGAGCCGAACAGGTCTTCAAGCCCTGGGGCGACTCGCATAACTACGTGCTCGCCCCGGACGGCGGCTTCGAGGCCGGCGGCGCGGGTTGGTCGCTCAACGGCGGCGCCGCGACCGTCGCGGGCAACGAGTCCTTCTACCTCAACGACGCGGCCGACAGCCGCTCGCTCTCCCTGCCCAGCGGCAGCTCCGCGGCGAGCCCGCCGATCTGCATGTCGATCGACACGCCGATCTTCCGCTTCCTGGCCAGGAACAGCGGCGACCCCGCCGCGGGCCTGAGGGTCGAAGCCACCTACGTCCTGCTCGGCCTGCTCCGCACCAAGACGCTGAGCACCGTCAAGGCCGGCCCCGCCTGGGCTCCGACCCAGGAACTGTCGACGGTCCTCACCCTCTCGACCGTGGTGGGCACCCTGGTCCCGAGCGCGATCCAGATCCGGATCACGCCGGTCGGCAGCGGCGGCCGGTGGACGGTCGACGATCTCTACATCGACCCGTTCGCGCGCCGCTAGCGCCGCGCGGGCAAACCGCCTCCGGTCAGAGCCCGGGCGACGTCGGCGACGACGCGCCCGGGCTCTTCTTGCAGCTGCCGTTCGGTGAAGCGGTAGACGGCGAACCCCGCCTCGCGCAGGTCGAGGTCGCGAGCGTGGTCGTCCTCGAAGGCGACCGAGCCGCGGTGGTAGGCGAAGCTGTCGGTCTCCACCGCCAGCCCCTGCTCGCGCCAGAGGAAGTCGACTTCCCACCGCCCGACCTTCCCGTTGACCTCGGGCAGCGGCAGGCCGTGACGGGCGCAGAGCCCCAAGAACGCTTCCTCGAAGTCGCTGCGCGTGCGGTTCGTCTCCACCCCGTCGAGCCGCAACCCCGCGAACTCCGCCTGCCTGATCGCCCGCCGCACAAGTACGGGGGCACCGAGCCGCGCAAGTCTTCGATCGTCCGCCTCACGGTGGTCACCGGAATGCCATCACGGCGGGTGACGAGCGGTGATTGTCGCTTTGTTCCCACCCCTGGGGAAGAAGGCGACAACAGTGGGCTGGATAGAGAGCGGCAACGATGGAGACGGATGCCGCGTCTCGTCTTTCGACCCGCGGTCGTGGGAACGGAAACGTGGGTGGGTCCTTCGAGGGGGCGCAGAAGACCCCATAGGGACGCTGCGCTTCCGTGGCTCAGCGCCGCACCCTCGCCGCAGGCAAGAACGGCCGCCATCCACCGCCCCCTCCAGCCGAGGCCGGTGTGCCCCACGGCGTAAACGCCGCGATGGAGCCGATGCAGCTGTCCTCGCCGCACCCGCTCCCCCACCGCGTTCTTTCCGACCCCTGCCGCCACCAGTTGCTCGAAGGTGACCACGCCGTGCTGCCGCGTCGCCAAACGTGCGATTGCCTGGCCCGATCTGCGGGTGTCGCTTTCTTCCCTCACCTCAAGGAAGAAAGCGACACACCCACCTCGACTCTCCCCCTGCCCCGCTGCTTTTCGGCCCTCAGTGCGGCTTCGTTGACGGCTTGCCGGTGAAGTCCATCGGCTCGGCGAGAGCCCGCTCGGTTAGCTCGGGGCGAGCGGGGAGGGCTTCGTCGAAAGCCATGGGATGAGGTTAGGGCGCTCGGCGCGGGTGGGACGGAATCTCTGTTCCCTGTGGTGGGCGTGGCGGAGGTGGGTGTCGAAGGCGGCGCCGGTCAGGGAGACGTTCGAGTTGCCGGGGAGGTCGACGGCGAGGCTGCCGGTCCAGCGGTTGTCCGCCTCGGCATCGCGCTGGAAGCGCGCGGAGCCGGAGAAGGGGGCGGGCGGGCTGAGGACCGCCGAGCGCAGCATCGGGTCGAAGCCGAAGGCGGTCGCGGGATAGGTCCTCTGGATGGTGCGGACGATCTGAATCCGCCCGCGCTTTTCCTCGGCCGACGTTTCGATCGTCACCCGCGCGCCGGGGCGGTTCTGGTTCACCCGCAGCGAGATCTTTCCCTGCTGCCTGCGGGCGACGGCGGTGAGGCCGGCGCCGGGAAAGCCGCCGCTGATGAATTCGCTGATGGCGAGGCTGCCGCAGATGGAGTTGAGGTGGGACTGGAGCGAGAGCGCCGCCCGGGTCGCGGAGACGTCGGCATATCCCTCCTCGCCTCGGAACTCGAATTCCCCGACGTAGGAGCCCTCGTCGTAGGCCACCCATTCCTCGGGTTCGCAATTCGGAGCCGCCCTGCGCCGCTCCCCCGTCGGCTCGAACTCGAGCGCGATCCTTCCCAGGCTGCCGAGGTCGGCGTCGATCGTCGTGTCGGTGACCTTCGCGGGGGCGAGGTAGAGGACGGAGCTGTTCCGGCGCGTCAGCCGGAGGAGGATCTGTCCGCGCGTGTATTCGGCCCTGGAGGCCGCGAGGACGGACATCGAGTACCCGTTGCTCGCCTTCAGGTTGAAGGTGGCGAAGCCGCCGGTGTCGGGATTGCCCATCGCCGGCGCGGCGGTCGGCGCGACGAGCGCCGCCGCCCACAGCGACAGCAGCGCGACTCCGATTTTGGCCCAGCGATCCCCTACCACTCGACAATCCTATGGGGAGGAACGGGCGGACCGAGCGACCGAATCTGATTCGATAGCCGCTCATGGCTGTCAGCGCCCAATACAGCGTCACGATCCGGGTCGAGCTCGATGCGCGGCAGGAGCCGCTGGGGCGGCTGACGGCGGCGATCGCCGAGGCCGGCGGGCAGCTGCAGGGGGTCGACCTCGTCCCCGGCGCCGGGCCGGAGGGCAAGCGGGTCCGCGAGTTCACGATCGACGCGGCCGACCGCGACCACTGGGAGAAGATCCTGCGGGCGATCGGCTCGACCCGCGGCGCCCGGGTGCTCGACTACGTCGACCGGACGATGCAGATGCACCGCGGCGGCAAGATCGACATCCGCAACAAGTACCCGCTGAAGACGCGCGACGACCTCTCGATGGCCTACACCCCCGGCGTCGCCCGCGTCTGCCTGGACATCCACCACGACCGCAGCAAAGCCTTCGACTACACGATCAAGAAGAACACGGTCGCGGTCGTCTCCGACGGCAGCGCCGTGCTCGGCCTCGGCAACATCGGCCCCGAGGCGGCGATGCCGGTGATGGAGGGCAAGTGCATGCTCTTCAAAGAGTTCGCCGGGGTCGACGCCTTCCCGATCTGCCTCGACACCCAGGACGCCGACGAGATCGTCCGCGCGGTCGAGCTGATGGCGCCCACCTTCGGCGGCATCAACCTCGAGGACATCTCCGCCCCGCGCTGCTTCGAGATCGAGGAGCGGCTGAAGAAGAGCCTCGACATCCCCGTCTTCCACGACGACCAGCACGGGACCGCGATCGTGACGATGGCGGCGCTCTTCAACGCGCTGAAGATCACCGGCAAGCCGATCGAGCAGCTGCAGGTGCTGGTGGTTGGCCTCGGCGCGGCGGGGGTAGCGGTCACCAAGATGATGCAAGAAGCCGGGGTCAGTCACATCATCGGCTGCGACCGCAGAGGCGCGCTCTCGACCGAGCGCGAGGACTACCAGGCGGGCGAGATGAACGCGACCAAGCGCTGGTTCGCGGAGAGCTTCAACCCGGACAAGGTGAGCGGCACCCCCGACGACGCGATCGAGGGGATGGACCTCTTCATCGGCCTCTCCGGGCCGGGGATCATCCAGGCCGAGTCGCTGGCGAAGATGAACGACGACGCGATCGTCTTCGCGATGGCGAACCCGACGCCCGAGGTGATGCCCGAGGACGCCGCCCCCTACGTGCGGATCATGGCGACGGGCCGCTCCGATTACCCGAACCAGATCAACAACGTGCTCGCCTTCCCCGGCGTCTTCCGCGGCGCCCTCGACGCCGGCGCTCCCTCGATCACCGAGGAGATGAAGCTCGCCGCCGCCAAGGGGATCGCGATGGCGGTCTCCGAGGCCGACCTCGCCGAGGACTACATCATCCCCAGCGTCTTCAACCGCGATGTGGCTCCGAAGGTCGCCGAATCGGTGGTCGAGGAGGCCAAACGCGACGGCATCGCCCGGATCGACGAAGAGACCGGGACCTTCGCCACCGTCGAGGCCACCAGCTAGTGAAGGTCCTCGTCACCGGCGCCAGCGGCCTGATCGGCTCGGCTCTGTGTGACGCGCTGTTCGCCCGCGGCGACGACGTCGTCGGCCTCAGCCGCGACCCCTCGCGCGCCCGCGCCGCCAACCCCCGCGTCACCTGGCACAAATGGCAGCCGACCCTGGAACGACCCGACCCCGCCGCCTTCGAGGGCGTCGAAGGGGTGGTCCACCTGCTCGGCGAGCGGATCGACCAGCGCTGGACCGACGAGTCGAAGCAGAAGATCATGGAGAGCCGCCGCACCGGCACCCACAACCTCGTGCAGACGATCGGGGGGCTGGAGAACCCGCCGAAGGTGCTGGTCAGCCAGTCGGCGGTCGGCTACTACGGCGACCGCGGCGACGACGTCCTCGACGAGTCCGAGGGGCCGGGAGAGAGCTTCGACGCCAAGGTCGCCAAAGCCTGGGAGAGAGCCGCCCATGAGCTCGACGACAACCGCGTCCGCCTCGCCATCCTCCGCACCGGCCAGGTCCTGACCCCGAAGGGCGGCATGCTGAAAGAGCTGGCAACCCCCTTCAAGCTCGGGGTAGGCGGCCCCCTGGCCGGCGGCGCCCAATACCTCTCCTGGATCCACATCGAGGATGAGCTGGGCTTGATCACCTGGGCCCTGGACAACGAGACCGTGAGCGGCACGATCAACGCCACCGCCCCCGAGCCGGCAACCAACAAGGACTTCTCCAAGGCCCTAGGCCGCGCCGTCAACCGCCCCGCCATCGTCCCTGTCCCGGGCCTCGTCCTGGACCTCAAATTCGGCCGAGAGTTCGGCCAGATCCTCCGCGGCGGCCAAAGGGCCATCCCGAAACGAGCCCAAGACCTCGGCTACAAGTTCCGCCATCCGGGCCTAGGCACGGCCCTGCGCGACCTCCTCTAACGGGTGGCGGTGAGGGGCGGGTGCCACCTCTCCAGACA
>DASZDI010000448.1:0-2032 GCA_035942135.1 Solirubrobacterales bacterium
GACCAGCGCAGCCTCGCCTGGGCCTTCCGCTCCCGCAACTACTCGGCCGCTCCCACCGCCCGCCTTGCCTACAACGCCGAAGCGCTGCATCCGCTGGACCAGGCCTCGCTGGTCTCCTTCGGCGGCGCCTACGGCGGCAAAGCGATCGGGCACAGCAGCCTCCGCACCGAATGGACGCCCGTCCTCGACAACACGATGAGCGGCGCCTACCCCACCCACGTCGGCCTCTACGACGTCTGGGCCCGGGTCTACAGCAGCGCTGCCTATCCGCCCTGGATTCGCTTCGTCTACGGCGTCGGCGACCTCGTCGACCCGACGGAGAACGACCCGGTCCGGCTGCCGGGGTCGTTGAACTTCTACCTCGTCAACCTCGGCCAGGTGGACCTGCGCAAGGCGCCGATCGGCCCCCACCGCTGGATCGGGATGGTCCAGGGGCGGGGGACCGGGAGCTCCCTGTTCAGCATCTCCGGCTACATCGAAAACCTCTACGTCGATCGCCTCTGGTACCTGCCGGCCGAAGAGGGCTCGGGGGTCCTGCGGGCGTCTTCGTCCTTCCAGGTCGGCTCGACCCTGATCGGCGGCGACGACTTCAACCAGCCGGAAGTCAAACCGCTGGGAGGCCAGGTGGCGGAAAGCGGCGGCAGCTGGGTGAAGAAAGGCACCAGCGCCACCGACTTCGAAACCACCGGGGAACAGAAGCTGAAACGGACCGCGGTCCTGGACACCGGCTCGGCCCCCAGCGCGCTCGACACCCTCAGCGGGCTCACCTTTCAGCAGCCGCAGGCGGTCTCCGTCGAGGTCGAATCGACCTACCTGGGGTCCACCCAGTTCGGGGTCGTCGCCCGGTACCGGAACAACACCAACTACCTCCTCGCCCACTTCGCGAGCGGCACTTTCGACGCCTACTTCTGGGTGACCAAAGTGGTGGAAGGGACGTCGACCACGATCGCCGCCAAGACCGCCAACACGTTCCGCCCCAACCAGCCGATCGAGATCGCCCTCTCGGTCTCGGAATCCGGCGTCTTCCGGGCCACCGCGGCCTCTGCCGGGACGAGCATCTTCGTCGAGGGCTCCGACCCGGAGCTCGGCCCCTCCGGCACCACCTTCGGGCTGCCGTACGGGACGGTCGGGCTCTACGACAAGTACACCGACTCGTACCCGTCCACCCGCACCTTCCGCAACTTCGTCGTCTGGGAACCGGTCGACGACGCGGTGCTCTTCGCCGGGCGCGAAGCGCGCCTCACCTCCGACGGGCACTTCCGCAGCCCCGACGGGGTCGTCTTCGGGCCGGTGGCGAACGCGGGCGGGGCGCTGCCGCGCATCCCCGTCTCCGGGGCCGAGGACCGGCCCGTGGAGATGCTCGTCAAGCCGAGCCGCGGCGATTTCGCGCAGGTCCCGGACTCCGGGATCGACCGGGCGGTGGGCCAGCTCTCGTACCGACCCTGTTGGAGCTACGTCCCGGAGGAGGCTTGATGACCGTCACCGTCCGCAAAGAGCGCCTGGTCCTCGACCCCGTCGAGGTGGCGACCGGCAACCGCCCCGAGCTCGACCTGCACTCGGGGGCGATCCAGGTCCGCGAGGGCGGGGTCGACTGGGGCCAGGCGGAGGTCGAGGCCTTCATGGCCCAGCACGAGATGGGGGAGTCCCCGGTCGACTACCGCCTCCCCAACCGGGTGATCACGATCCCGCTGACGCTCGGCGCCGAAGGCGACTACGACGCCGCCCGCATCGCCCTGCAGGCGAAGGTCGGCCGGATCAACGAAGAGGGCGGCTGGCTCAAACGCGAGCTGCTCGGCGGCAGCTACGGGGAAGCGGGCAGCCACCTGTTCTGCGACCTCGTCAAGGCCACCCTCAAATACGGCGGCAGCACCTTCGCCGCCCGCAACGGCGTCGACCCCGACGCCGAACTGGTCCTCGAAGCGATTCCCGACTTCTACGGCGACCCGATCGAAGGGAGCCTGTTCGAAGGCACCGGCGACGCCACCGCCACCTTCCAGGTCAAAGGAAACCTGCCGGGCCGGGTCGACCTCGC
>DASZDI010000449.1:0-2084 GCA_035942135.1 Solirubrobacterales bacterium
GATCTACACGGGCCTGCACCAGACCCCCGAGCAGATCGCCGAGACGGTGATCCAGGAGGACGCCGACGCGGTCGGCCTCTCGATCCTCTCCGGCGCCCACATGACCCTGGTTCCGAAAGTGGTCGCGCTGCTGAAGGCCCAGGGTGTGGACGACGTGCTGGTGACGGTGGGGGGGACGATCCCCGCCGACGACATCCCGGAGCTGAAGAAGCTCGGGGTGGCCGAGGGCTTCACCCCCGGCGCCGGGACCGACGACATCGTCGAGGTCATCCGCGAGCGGGCGAGCGCCCGCCACGCCGAAGGCTGATCTTCCCCTTGCTCACGCGGCTTGCGTGACATCTGACACGGATTGGTGCATAGGTCCGTCCGATGCGGGTATCATCCTGATTGACTCGTCAGTCAACCACTTCGGACAACCGTTAAGATCGCGCCCGCGACGGGCTCAGTAGGCCGCAAAACGCCGCCCGCGAAGACCTGAGAATCATCCCCAAGGAGGCTTGAACTTGAAGATCTGCGTCCTGGTCAAGGAGGTCCCGGACGCCGCAGTTCAGAAGCGCATCGATCCCAACACGATGCGACTGGACCGCGGCGGCGAGAAAAACCTCAATCCCTTTGACACCCACGCCCTCGAGGCTGCGATGCAGATCAAGGAGGGTGGCGCGATCCCGGTCGAGGAGGTCGTGGCGGTGACGATGGGCCCCAGCTCGGCGGTCCGCGCGCTGCACAAGGCCGTGGCCCTCGGTGCCGACCGCTCGGTCCACCTGGCCGACGAGGCGCTGTCCGGCTCCGACGTCTGCGCGACCGGCTACGCGCTGGCCAAAGTGCTGGAGTCGGAGAGCCCCGACCTGGTCCTGCTCGGCCAGCAGTCGGACGACGGCGAGTGCTACACGATCGGCGCGGTCGTCGCCGACCACCTGAAGATGCCCTCGCTGACCCAGGTGATCCAGATCGACGTCAGCGACGGCAAACTGCGCTGCGAGCGCCAGGCCGAGTACGGCTACGACACCGTCGAGGTCGAGCTCCCGGCCGTGATCAGCGTCGGCGATGCGATCAACGAGCCGCGCTACCCGAGCCTGAAAGCGATCATGGGCGCGAAAAAGAAACCGCTCGACTCCAAGGCGACCGGCGACGTCGGCATCGACGGCGGCATGGTCGGCGAAGGCGGCTCGAAGACCAAAGTCCTGGCGCTGAACCCGCCCCCGGCCAAGGAAGCGGGCGAGATCATCGAGGACGAGGACACCAACGAGACGGTCGAAAAGATCGTCGCCTGGCTCGACGAGAGGAAACTGATCTAAATGGCAGGCATCCTGGTTTACGCCCTCCACGACGACGAGGGCAACTTCAACAAGAACTCGCTCGGGGCGATCTCCGAGGCCGCCAAGCTGGCCGGCGAAGTCGGCGGCGAGGCCACCGCTCTGGTTGTCGGCGACATTGCCGACGACGCCTGCGCGGGCCTCGGCAAATACGGCGCCGCCAAGGTCTACCGGGCCAAAAACGTGCCCGAGGGCCTGGCCCAGCCGATCGTCGACGCGATGGCGAAAGTCATCCAGGACGAGGGCATCTCCTACGCCCTCTTCGGCGGCGGCCTGCTCGGCTTCGAGATCGGCGCCGGCCTCACCGCGCGCCTCAACGCCGGCGTGACGATGGAGGTCACCGCGGTCAAAGTCCAGGACGGCAAACTCGTGGTCGAGCGGCCGATCCTGCAGGACTCCGAGATCGCCGACGTCGGCTACGTCTCCGAGCCCGGCATCATCATCGGCCGCCTCAACGCCTTCGACGCCAACGAGTCCGGCGGCAGCGCCGAGGTCGTCGACGTCGACGTCCAGATGTCCGAGTGGTCGACCAAGGCGAAGCTGGTCCAGCGCGGCGAGCAGCGCGGCGCCGACGTCAACATCGAGGACGCCGACATCCTCGTCGGCGGCGGTCGCGGCCTCGGCGCCAAAGATGGCTTCGAGCTCTGCGAGCAGCTGGCCGAGTCGATGGGCGGTGCCGGCGCGGCAACCCGCGCCGTGGTCGACGCCGGCTGGTACCCCTACGCGGCCCAGATCGGCCAGACCGGGAAGACGGTGGCGCCGAAGCTGTAC
>DASZDI010000450.1:0-4015 GCA_035942135.1 Solirubrobacterales bacterium
GCACCGACGTGGTCGTTGTCGCCGCCTCCGACGGGGACGAGCGCCGCGCGGCGGAGCTGCTGTCCTCCGTCGGCATCCCCGTCCGCGGCTTCCTCGAGGGCGGGATGACCGCCTGGCGGACGGAGGAGCGGCCGGTCCACCGGATCGAGCTGATCGACCCCGAGGAGCTGGCGCGGCGGGTCGACGGCGAGGGCGGGCCGCTGATCCTCGACGTCCGCAACAAGGACGAGTACGCCGGCGAGCACATCCCCGACTCCCTCCACATCCCCTACGGCGACCTCGCCGGCCGCCTCGACGAGCTCCCCCGCGACCGCCCGATCGCGACGATCTGCCGCGGCGGCAAGCGCAGCGGCCTCGCCGCCTCGATCCTGCAGCGCGGCGGCTTCGACGACGTCGTCCACGTCGGCAAGGGCGTCGGGGCCTGGCGCAAGGCCGGGCACCCGGTGGAGAGCGGCGCCGCGCAGGCGGCTTCAGCCGCTTAGGGCGTCGGCCGGAAGCTCCCCGGCCGCGGTCTCCCCGCCGACCTTGACGCAGTTGCGGCCCGCCCGCTTCGCCTCGAACAGCGCCTCGTCGGCGGCGAGGAAGATCGCGTCGTAGTCGAAGGCGCTCGCCGGGGCCGAGGCGCTCACCCCGCAGCTGACCGTGACCTCGACGCCCGCGCAGGGCTCGGCCCCGACCGCGGCGCAGAGCTGTTGCGCCACCTCACCGGCACGGCGGGCGTCGGCGCCGGGCAGCAGCACCAGGAACTCCTCGCCGCCGAGCCGGTAGGCGAGGTCGAAGGACCGCAGCTCCCGCCGCAGGCGCTGGGCGAGGTCGCGCAGGACGGCGTCTCCCGTCGCGTGGCCCCAGGTGTCGTTGATCGCCTTGAAGTTGTCGACGTCGACGACGACGATCCCGACCGGATCGCCGGTGACCGTCGACTGCTGGGCGAGCTCCTCGGCGCGGGTGAGCAGGGCGGCGCGGTTCAACATCCCCGTCAGGGGGTCGATCACGGCGCGGCTGCGGAACTCGATGTCGGAGCGCATCAGCGCGGTCGAGAACATCGTCACGGTGAGGATCAGCGCCGCCGGGGCGATCACCAGCGGCGGGTTGTCCAGGACCGCCCGGGTGTCGACGGCGAAGGCGACGAGGACCAGGAGGAAGAGCGCGATCGCGACCCCGGCGACGATCCCGCGCTTGGAGAAGCGCGAGGCCAGCGTCACGATCGGGATCGCGAGCCAGGAGAGGGTCGCGACCTGGGCGGCCCCGGTCAGCGCCACGCTGGCGGCGATGATCACCTCGGCGGCGGCCCAGGCCGCGAACATCACGTACTCGGGCTTCTTCATGTCGATCGTGGTCCGGTCGGCCACGGCGAAGAAGACCCCGGCCACGGCCAGGGGCGCGAGCGTCCACCAGCCAACCCAGGGCCCGCTCGCGAGCAGGGCCAGGGCGAGCACGCCGAAGGCTTTCCTGCGGACCGGCTGCAGGCGGCGGTCCATGTCGATCATCCGCTCCCGGTCCATCCCGTCCCGGATCAGCCAGGACGACTCCACCAGGGGACCGTGCGTGTCGGATCGCTCCTCCCTCACCTCCCGCTCCTCATCGGAGCAGCGCCGGGGTGCCTTGAGACGCGGTCGTACCCGCTGAAGATCCGCATCCTGCGGCCGAATTTCGGGATTTGAGGCAAGGCGGGTTTTCTCCTACCCAATTTTGGGTAAGCTGTCACCGTTCCCACATAGATCCATCCCCTACCGACGCGATCGGCAGAGGAGGAGCGTGAAGCGAATCGAGTTCGGCACCGTCGTTACCCTGGCCACGGCTGCCCCGACGCCCCTCCCTGCCATCGCGTCGGATCCTTGAATCAGTCGCGCAGCTCGGCGATCAGGTCGTCGAGGTCGAGCGGGTAGGTGCCCATCTGGACGCCGTCCCCCTCGGGCGGACGCGGCCACTCCTCGCGCGGGCGGTCCCAGTAGAGCTCGACCCCGTTGCGGTCGGGGTCGGAGAGGTAGAGGGCCTCGCTGACGCCGTGGTCGGAGGCGCCTTCGAGCGGCACCCCGGCTTCGGTGAGGCGCCGCAGAGCGTCGGCGAGGGCGCGGCGGGTCGGGTAGCGGATCGCGGTGTGGAAGAGGCCGGTGCTGCCGGACGGCGGCGGCGAGCCGCCTTTCGAGGACCAGGAGTTGAGCCCGATGTGGTGGTGGTAGCCGCCGGCGGAGATGAAGGCGGCGTCGGCGCCCCAGCGCTGCATCAGCTCGAAGCCGAGCACGCCGCAGTAGAAGTCGAGCGCGCGGTCGACGTCGGCGACCTTGAGGTGGACGTGGCCGATGTCGACGCCGGGGTCGATCGGCTCGGGCGTGCGCTCCTGTCCCTCAGCCATCGAGGGCCCCGTCCAGGGCTTCGTTGACCAGGCGGTCGGCGTCGGAGTTCTGCTCACGGCGGACGTGGCGGATCGACCAGGAGTCGAAGCCCCGCAGCGCCTTCTTCACCTCGGCGTGCAACGGCTTGATCCCCGCGTTTTTGACCTTGTAGCGGCCTTCGACCTGGCGCACGACCAGCTCCGAGTCGCCGAGCAGCTCCAGCTCGGTGCCACCGTGGGCGGCGGCGCGCTCGATCCCCTTCAGCAGCGCCTTGTACTCGGCGACGTTGTTGGTCGCCTCGCCGATCTTCTCCCCCACTTCCTCGACCACCTCGCCGCCGCCGTCGCGGACGACGACGCCGATCGCCGCCGGGCCCGGGTTGCCGCGGGCGCCGCCGTCGACGTTGATGGTGAGCCAGCTCATCGCCGGGAGGCTAGCCGCTGAGGCGGAGCTTGCCGTCCTCGCCGACCGCGGCGTTCCACTGCCGGGCCGCGTAGTCGAGCTGCTCGATCTCGCTGCCCTTGGCGATCTCGAAGGCGGGGCGCGTCTCGTCGCCGACGTCGACGCCCCACTGGTACCAGGAGAGCTCCCAGGCGACGGTGACCCGGACCACGTCGGGCGCCCCGGCGGCGGCGCCGACCGAGACCGAGGGCGTCCCGAGGATGCGGGTGAGGCGGGCGACGGTGCGACCGGCGTCGCCGGCGTTGAAGCGGAAGACCGCGCGCTCGAAGGGACCGGCGGCGGCGGGGTCGAAGGGCGGCTCGGGATGCAGGAGGCCGCGGAAGCGACGGCGTCCGTCGGCGAGGATCGCCCGCCTGCGGATCGCTCTGGTGCGCTCGCTTCTCATCCTGCCGCCAAGGTAGCGGCCGGGCCCCACCCGCTCGGGCGCGTCAGCCCTGCTGCAGATGGGATTTCAGCCGCATCACGGCCTTCGTGTGCAGCTGGGAGACGCGGGACTCGGTGACGCCGAGGACCTCGCCGATCTCCCGCAGGGTGAGGTTCTCGTAGTAGTAGAGGGCAACGACGAGCTGCTCGCGCTCGGGCAGGGAGCCGATCGCCTCGGTGAGCCGGTCCTTGACCTCGGTCGAGGCGAGCGCCTCCTGCGGGTCGGCGGCGCCCTCGTCGGCGATCGTGTCGAGCAGGGAGACCTGGTCGCCGGAGGAATCGGAGACGGTCCAGAGCTCGTCGAGCGCGTAGACGGAGGAGTTGGCGACCTCCAGCAGAGCGCTCTGCAGTTCCTCCTCGGTCATCTTCAGCTTCGCGGCGAGCTCGGCCTCGGTCGGCGCCCGCTGCAGCTCGTGCTCGAGCTTCGCCTGGGCGGTCTCGATTTCGCGGGCGCGGGAGCGGACCGAGCGCGGCACCCAGTCCAGCGAGCGGAGTTCGTCGATGATCGCGCCGCGGATCCGGGTCATCGCGAAGGTCTCGAATTTGATCCCCCGCTCCGGCTCGAAGCGCTCGATCGCCCCGATCAGGCCGACCAGGCCGTAGGAGATCAGGTCGGCGTCTTCGACGTGCGAGGGCAGCCCGGCACCGAGCCGGCCGGCGACGAACTTGACCATCGGCGAGTAGGCGACGACGAGCCGCTCGCGGGCGCGCTCGTCCCCGTCGTCCTTGTAGCGGCGCCACAGGTCGCGAAGCTCTACCTCTTTGACGCCCGTGTCCATCAGGCGAGTCTACGTTCG
>DASZDI010000451.1:0-6087 GCA_035942135.1 Solirubrobacterales bacterium
GCTGTCGAGGCTGGGGTCGATCTCGTGCATCTGGAACGTATCGCGGGTCGCGTCGAGCGTCTTCAGTCCCTCGCCGGTGATGTAGACCACCACACGCTCGCCGTCGCGGAGCTCGCCGCGTTCGGCCAGCTTGCGCAGGACGCCGACGGTGACGCCGCCGGCGGTCTCCGTGAAGATCCCGGTCGTCTCCGCCAGCAGCTTGATCCCCTCGCGGATCTCCTGGTCGGTGACCGAGTCGACGCCGCCGCCGGTGCGGCGGGCGTGCTCGACCGCGTAGGGGCCGTCGGCAGGGTCGCCGATCGCGAGGCTTTTGGCGATCGTCTCGGGCCGCTGCGGCTTGCAGACTTCCCAGCCTTCGGCGAAGGCGGTCGCGACCGGGCTGCAGCCCTGCGCCTGGGCGCCGTTGAAGATCGGCTGCGAGCCGGCGACGAGGCCGAGGTCGATCCACTCCTGGAAGCCGCGGCCGAGCTTGGTGAAGAGCGAGCCCGAGGCGATCGGGCTGACGATCCGGTCCGGCAGTTCCCAGCCGAGCTGCTCGACGGTCTCGTAGGCGAGCGTCTTCGAGCCCTCGGCGTAGTAGGGGCGCAGGTTGACGTTGACGAAGGCCCACGGATGCGTCTCGGCCAGCTGCGTGCAGAGGCGGTTGACGTCGTCGTAGTTGCCGCGGACGCCGACCAGGTTGGTCCCGTAGACGCCGGTCGCGAGCAGCTTCTGCTCCTCGAGGTTGGCGGGGACGAAGACGTAGGAGTCGAGACCGGCCGCGGCGGCGTGGGCGGCGACGGCGTTGGCGAGGTTGCCGGTCGAGGCGCAGGCGACGGTCTCGAAGCCGAGCTCCTGCGCTTTGGCGACGGCGACGGCGACGACACGGTCCTTGAACGAGTGAGTCGGGTTGGCGGCGTCGTTCTTGATCCAGATCTCGGCGTCCACCCCCAGCCGCTCGGCCAGCCGGTCGGCGCGCAGCAGCGGCGTCAGCCCCGGCTCCCGCGGGTCCCCCGGGCGCCCCTGGAAGGGGAGGAAGTCGGCGTAGCGCCAGATCCCCTGGGACCCCGCCTGGATCCGCCTTTTCGCCTCGGTCGCGTCGAGGCCGCTGAGGTCGTAGGCGACCTCCAGCGGGCCGAAGCAGTTTTCGCAGACGTAGCTGGCGTCCAGCTCGTACGTCGTGCCGCACTCCTTGCACTTCAAGCTCTCTACTGACATCCGATCCTCTTTTCCATCAAAAAAACCTCCGCCGGTTGTGGGGCAGAGGTCCGGATCGGACATCCCCCACATCTTCCAGGTCCTTGGCGAACCTGCTGGAGTTGGCACCTCCCCTCGGACTTGCGTCCGAGGTGGTTGCCGGGGCTTCACTGGGCCAGTCCCTCCACCCCTCTAGATGTGGCGCTTATGTGGGAAGAACCATACCAGGCACCCCCCACCCCTTCAAGCGGCTGCGGGGCCGGCTAACCTAGCCACCGCACCATGACTCCGCTGCACGACGAGACGACGAGCCTGAGCGATGCCGAACCTTCCGAAACCGAGGCTGCGACGGCCCGGCCGGCGCGGCGAGCTCGTCACTCAGCCCGCGGCGCCTGAGCCGCAGAAGCCCAACGTCGAGCAGATCGACCACAACGGCCTGCGCTGGGTCAACATCGAGTGGCCGGGATCGCTGGAGCGCAGCTGGCTGGAGGAGCACTTCGAGTTCCACGCGCTCGACCTCGAGGACGTCCTCTCCCGCAACCAGCGGCCGAAGATCGACGTCTACGACGACTACCTCTTCATCGTCCTCCACCTGCCGGTCTTCGACCCCAACGCGGGCCGGCTCGGCGCCGGCGAGCTCGACCTCTTCGTCGGGCCGGACTACGTGGTGACGATCCCGAACCTGCCGCTGCAGCCGGTCGAGTACCTGTTCGAGCGCTGCCGGGCCAAAGAGGAGCTGCGCGAACAGCTCTTCTCGCGCGGCTCCGGCTACCTGCTCTACCGGCTGGTCGACGACTCCTTCGACTACTGCTTCCCGATGCTGCGCAAGATCGGCAACAAGCTCGACGCGCTCGAGGACGACATCTTCGAAGAGCGGGCCGAGGAGGTCGTCCGCGACATCTCCAACGTCAAGCAGGAGATCATCAACTTCCGCAAGGTGATCCGGCCGCAGCGGCCTGTCCTGCGCGACCTCGAGAAGGTGAAAACCCGCTACCTGACCGGCGACCTCGACCTCGAGATCTACTTCGACGACATCGTCGACGCCCACGAGCGGATATGGGACATGCTCGAGAACTACAAGGAGGTCGCCAAGGCGCTGGAGGAGACCAACGAGTCGCTGATCTCCCACCGTCTCAACGACATCCTCCGGGTGCTGACCGCGATCAGCGTCGTGATCCTGCCGCTGACCCTGATCGCCAGCGTGATGGGGATGAACACCTGGGTGCCGAGCGAGGGGCACGAGGCGGGCTTCTTCACCGTCCTCGGGCTGATGCTGGTCCTGCTGATCGCGATGGTCGCCTACTTCCGCAAGCGCCGCTGGCTCTGAGGCTCCGCGCCCTCAATAGGATGGGTCGCCCGTGGCAAATTTCCGCATCTGGGCGCCCTGGCGCCTCGCCTACGTGAAGGACGCGTCCAAGGACATCGAGGAGGAGTGCATCTTCTGCGCCAAGCCGGCGGCGGAGGACGACGAGGCGAGCCTGATCGTCCACCGCGGCGAGCGCTGCTTCCTGATCCTCAACCTCTTCCCGTACACGAACGGGCACCTGATGGTGGCGCCATACGAGCACATCGGCCGCCTCCAGGAGATTCCCGCCGAGACGCTGGCGGAGATGATGGCGCTGGCGCAGCGGGCGATGGACCGGCTCGAGGGGGTCTACCAACCGCACGGCTACAACGTCGGCTTCAACCAGGGCCGCGTCGCCGGCGCCGGGGTCGAGCACCACATCCACATGCACGTCGTCCCCCGCTGGGCCGGCGACAACAACTTCATGCCGGTGATCGCCGACACGAAAGTGATGCCGCAGTCGATCGAGCAGAGCTACGAGGCGCTGAAAGGAGCGTTTTGAGCGAGCAGAGCCCCCTGGCGCCGCCGGGGATCTTCAAGGCGTACGACATCCGCGGGCTCTACGGCTCGGAGATGGACGAGACGACGGCGCTGGCGATCGGACGTGCCTTCGCCCGGGTGCTGGGACGGCTGCGCGGCAAAAACACGAGCGAGCTGAAGGTCGGCCTCGGGCGCGACATGCGGCTGACCGCCCCGGCGATGGCCGCCGCGATGCGGGATGGGTTGATCGCCGAGGGCGCAACCGTGATCGACGCCGGGCAGGTAGCGACCGAGATGCTCTACCACTTGGTCGGCTCGCGCGAGCTCGACGGCGGCGCGATGGTCACCGCCTCCCACAACCCCAAGGCCTACACCGGGGTCAAGCTCGTCCGTGAGGGGGCGCTGCCGCTCTCCGGCGACGCCGGCATCGGCGACGTGCGGGCGGAGATCGAAGGCGGGCTCGGCGAGGCCCCAGGCGGCGGCTCGACCGAGGAGGTCGACGTCTGGGACGAGTACCACGCCCACGCCATCTCCTTCATCGACCCGAGCAACGTGAAGCCGATGAAGGTCGTCGTCGACGGCGGCAACGGGATGGCCGGGCCGATGGTCGGGCCGATCCTGGAGAAGCTGCCGCTGGAGCTGGAGGAGATGTACTTCGTGCCGAACGGCGAGTTCCCCGACCACGAGCCGAACCCGCTGCTGGAGGAGAACCGGCGGATGATCATCGAGCGGGTCCAGGCCAGCGGCGCCGACCTCGGGATCGCCTGGGACGGCGACGCCGACCGCTGCTTCTTCATCGACGGCGACGGCACCTTCTGCGACGGCGACTTCATCTGCGCCCTGCTGGCGCGCTCGATCCTGAAGAAGAACCCGGGCGCGACGATTCTCTACGACCCGCGCTCCAGCCGGGCGGTTCCGGACCTGGTCGCCGCCGAGGGCGGTCGCTCCGACCTCTCCCGCGTCGGCCACGCCTTCTTCAAGGCGCGGATGCGCGAGGAGGGCGCGGCGTTCGGCGGCGAGGTCTCCGGCCACTACTACTTCCGTGACTTCTGGAACGCCGACTCGGGGACGGTGCCGGCGCTGCTGGTGCTGGAGCTGCTCTCGCTCGACGGCCGCAGCCTCGGCGAGCTGATGGACGAGTTCCGCTCCCGCTACTTCATCTCCGGCGAGATCAACTCCGAGGTTGCCGACGCGCAGGCGAAGATGGAGGAGATCGCCGAGCGCTACTCCGACGGCGAGCTGACCCGCCTCGACGGGATCTCGATCGACTACCCCGACTGGCACTTCAACGTGCGGCCCTCCACCACCGAGCCGCTGCTGCGGATCAACCTCGAGTCGCTGGTCTCACGCGAGGACATGGAGCGCCGGCGCGACGAGGTCCTCGGCCTGATCCGCGCGTGAGCGCGACGCCGGAGCAGGCCCTCGAGCAGGCCGCGCTCGCCGGCATCCACCGCTTCGCGATCCCGACCCCGTTCGCGGTCGGGCGGGTCAACTGCTACCTGATCGAGGACGAGCCGCTGACGCTCGTCGACACCGGCCCGAACTCCGGCAAGGCCCTCGACGAGCTGACCGCGCGGCTGGCCGAGCGTGGCCACTCGACCCGTGACCTCGAGCTGATCGTCGTCACCCACCAGCACATCGACCACCTCGGCCTGGTCGAGATCCTGGTCGAGCACTCGGGGGCCGAGGTGGCGGCGCTGGGCGCGGCGGCGGAGCGGCTGGCGGCCTTCGAGGAGGACGCCGAGCGCGAGGACGAGTTCGCGGTCGAGGTGATGCTGCGCAACGGCATCCCCGAGGACGTGACGGTCGCCCTGCGCAGCGTCTCCCGCAGCTTCCGCGGCTGGGGCTCCCACGTCACCGTCACCCGGCCGCTGGAGGACGGCGGCACCCTGGAGCTGCGGGACCGGCGCCTCGAAGTCCTCCACCGCCCCGGCCACAGCCCCTCGGACACGGTCTTCTGGGACGAGCGGCGCCACATCCTCCTCGCCGCCGACCACCTCCTCCCCCACATCTCCTCCAACCCGCTGCTCGCCCGGCCGCTCGACGGCTCCTCCGAGCGCCCCCAGGCGCTGGCCACCTACATCGACTCCCTCCGCAAGACCCGCGAGATGCCCGCCGAGATCGTCCTCCCCGGCCACGGCGAGCCGATCGTCGAGCACGCCGAGCTGATCAACACCCGCTTCGCCGGCCACGACCGCCGCAAGGAGAAGATCTACCGCCAGATCGCCGAGCAGCCCCGCACCGGCTACGAGCTGGCCCAGGCGCTATGGGGCAACGTCGCCGTCACCCAGGCCTTCCTCACCCTCTCCGAGGTGATCGGCCACGCCGACCTCCTCGTCAACGAGGGCCGCGTGCAGGAAGTCGACGACGGCGTCGTGATCCGCTACGAAGCGACCTAGTGTCGCTTTTGTCCCCGATAGGGGGACTAAGTCGACACGCCTAGAGTTGCGAGCCCAACCAGCGGCCGAGAACGACGGCGGCGAATCCGAGCGCGACGCTGAGGACGACATTGGCGACCGCCAGCGGCCGTTTGCCCGCCTCGCCCAGCCGCTGCGTCTCCAGCATCCAGGTCGAGAAGGTGGTGTAGGAGCCGAGGGCGCCGACGCCGAGAAGCAGGCGCCCATCGTTGCCGATCGAAGCGCCCATCACCAAGCCGAGCAGGAAGGAACCGCTGAGGTTGACGGCGAGGGTGCCGAGCGGGAGCCGCGGGCGCAGCCGGTCGGCGACGAGCAGCGTCAGCCCGAAGCGAGCGAGGGCGCCGCAGCCGCCGAGGAGACCGACGCCGATCCAGACGGCCCAGCTCAAGGCGCGGCCACCCTGCGCGCGACGGCGGTCCCCGCCTGCGCCCCCAGCAGTCCGGCGGCGATCCCAGCACTGAGGTAGAGGAAAGCGAGCACCAGTCTGCCCGCGTCGATCATCTCCAGCAGCTCCACCTGCACGGTCGAGAAGGTCGTCAGGGCGCCGCAGAACCCGGTCGTCAGCAATGGCCGCCGGTAGCTCGTGTGCGGCAGGGCGGTGAACCAGTAGCCGAGCAGCGCCGTCCCGACCACGTTGACCAGGAAGGTTGCCCAGGGCCAGTCCGGACC
>DASZDI010000452.1:0-2550 GCA_035942135.1 Solirubrobacterales bacterium
GATGAAACACGGCCTCTCGGCCGACCACGCCAACCGCCGCTGCGCCGTGGTCAAGGACCTGATCAAGGGCACGACCAAATGGCGCGGGAAGGCGAAAGAGGAAGCGGAGGAGATCGTCGGCGAGGCGGTCGAGCTCCTGCACGTCGCCACCGAAGAGTTGGGGCAGCCGCTGGTCGAGCGCCTGGTCGAGGAGGACGACACCATCTTCGCCGAAGCCCGGCAGCTGCTCGAGGTCGCGTCCTGGATGATTCCCGCCGCCGCCAAGCGCAAGGGCTTCAAGCCGCTGGACCCCGAAAAGAAGAAGGGCTCCAAAGACACCGACTTCGAGAAGAAGCACCCCCGCGGCAAGGGAGCCGAAGGCGGGCAGTTCGTCCGCAAGGGAGCCTCCAACCAGGCCACGGCCGGCGTGCAGCGCAAGCTCGGCGGCAAGGTCGATGGCGTCTTCGGCCAGGCCACCAAGAAGCTGGTCGAACGGTTCCAGCGCAAACACGGCCTCGTCGTCGATGGCGTCGTCGGCGCGCAGACCGCGGCCGCGCTGCTGGGAAAGGGCAAGCAGAAGCCCGGCGCGATGCCGACCAGCGCCCGCAAGGCCCTGAAGCGTCTCGGCTCCGGTGGCCTGAAGGAGGGCGAGTTGGAGGAGCGCACCGTCCACGTCGAGACCCTCGAAGACGAACCCGGCGTCAAGCGGGCGACCATCTCGAAGATCAGGTCGGCGCTCTACGACCTCTCCGAGCCGCGCAACCCGACCCACACCGTGCAACTGCCGAAGGGCACGAAGGTCACGGTGAAGCCGGGGATGCCGACCAGGACCTACTCGAGCTACAGCCGCACCTTCGTCATCACGAGCGCCGACGGCGAGACCACCAAGGAGGCGGTCGGTGCCGATGAGGCCGCCGAAGTCGCCAAGGAAGTGGACGGCGGGGCTGTGCGGACGGCCTCGCCGGCGGCGTCCTAGCCCCTCGTCTGCGGTATCGGTTCCTGCGCGGTCCTAGACTGACCGCGCGTGACGAAGAAGGCGAAACAGCAGCAGCCGCCCCCGCCCGGACCTGACGAGTTGGTCGAGGGCTACGTCTTCGAGCAGGGCGACCTCTCTCCCATCGTCGAGGCGAAGGCCAACCTGATCGTCCCCGACAAAGGGACCGTCTTCGAGGAGCGGGAGATCACCACCAACGGCATCACGCACAAAGCCAAGGTCGGTCGCTTCGCCATCATCCGCCCCTGCATCTCCCGCGGCAAGAGGCTGCGCGGCTTCTCGCCGATCTACGAGGCGTCCATGCTCGCCGAGCACGCCGGCGTCTTCAGCGGCTGGCCGATGTACGCCGACCACCTGACCGAGCAGCTGAAAGAGGCGATCCACGAGCAGTTGATCGAGGAACTCGGCGAGGAGAAGGTGGCGCGCCTCGACCTCCAGCTTCGCGAGGCGGGCCGGTCGATCAAAGAAATTGGCGGCCGCATCCTGAAGTCCTGGTACGACCCCAACCTTGTCACCGAGGCCGACGCCGAGATGGGCTATCAGAAGGGCGGCGTCGTCGCCGACGTGGTGCCGCAGCCCTTCATCGTCGAGATGCTCGAGGCCGACCCCGGCATCCTCAACGTCTCCATCAACGCCTGGCCGAAGAAGGTCCGCGTCGGCACCGCCAGCTGGGACAAGAGCAAGCGCGGCGCCGTCGTCGAGGGCATCGCCGCACAGCCGATGGGCAGCGTCGACTTCGTGTTCCGAGGCGGCGCCGGTGGTGCTCCCCTGGCCGCCGCGATGAAGGAGGAAGACGCTGAACTTGCGGTAACGATTCTTGAGAGTGGCTACGCTTCCGGCCGCGAAGGGAAAGACCCCAAGGAGCCCAACGAGATGCCTCAGAAAAAACTGTCGGAGATGACCGAAGCGGAGTTGAAAGCCCTCCCGCGTGATGGTCTGAAAGAGCGTCTCGAGGAGGAAGGCTTCGGCCACCTGGCGGCTTTCCTCGTGGAGGGCAAAAACGGCAACGGCACCGGCAACGGCGGCTCCGACACCCCGCCGGCCAGCGGCGGCATCAGCGAGGAGCGCCTGAGCGAGATGCTGGCCGAGCACCGCAAAGAGATCGAAGAGGGCCTCGAGGAGAAGCTGGAGGAGACCACCGGTAAGAAGCTCACCGAGAGCCAGACCTACGATCAGCGCGAGCGCTGGGCGCAGGAGTACCTCGCCGAGGCCGTCAGCAACAGCTTCCCGAAGGCATGGGCCGACCACCTGGCGCCCCGCTACAGCCATCTTCCTTCCGCCCCCGGCGACGGCCTGAAGCTCAACGAGGCCGACCTGGAAGGCGAGGACGGCAAGCTCGAGGAGAAGGAGGCGATCCGGGAGCGCGTCAAAGCCGACGTGGCCAAGTCACTGGAACTCATCGAGGCGTCCACCGGCAGCGCCCCCCGCGTCACCGGCTTCGGCCCGGCTGCCGAGGCCGACGAGACCGGCGGCAGCGACGGGAAGACGAAGCTGCGACTGGCCGAGGGCGAAGACGACTTCATCGACTTCCTGCGTGAGTCCAACGACTTCACCGGCGATCCGAAACACGACGAGGG
>DASZDI010000453.1:0-2449 GCA_035942135.1 Solirubrobacterales bacterium
CTTCTGGCGCGCCTTCAAGACGCTCGGCGTCTGGTACGACGACCTGCCGCCGTACTGATCCTCACTCGTGCGGGGGGCCGCCTTTGCGGGGGGTGTCCTGGGGGTGGCCGGTGCCTTGGGCGGGGCGCATTTCGCCGTCGCCCGCCTTCGCGCCCGGCTCTTTGATCGCGGCAGCGGCGCGTTTGGCTTTGTCTTTGATGCTGCCATCGCCTTTGGCGACTTTTTTCAGCTCCTCGGCGTCGGCCTTGAGGCTCTCCATGCCGCCGCGCTCGTCGATCGTCTTCTTCGCTTTGTCGGCGAGTTTCTTCAGGTTCATGTCTTCTCCTCGGGCGGAATCAGCGATTACTGCGCCTCTACCCCCTATAGGGGGAAGGTGAAAACTCGCTGACGAAGCTGCCGCATCATGATGCTAAGGTGCGTTGATGGCCAAGACGAGGACGACTCTGACTGTGGACGAGGAGCTTCTGCGGGCGGTACGGATCAGGGCCGCTCGCACCGGCAAACGCGACTCCGAGGTGATCGAAGAATCGCTGCGGCGGGCCTTGGGGGTCAACAAGCTGGAGGAAATATGGGCGAAGGTGAACCCGGCCCCGGAAAAAGAAGGCCTGGAGCTCGCCGTTACCGAGCTGCACGAGATGCGTAGGGAGAAACGTGCGGCGGGCGGTCCTTGACCCGAGTGTCCTTGTCTCTGCTCTGATCACGCCCAGCGGCCCGCCGGCAAGGCTTTTGGCACAGGCGCGCGAAGCACGATTCGAGCTGGTGGTATCGCCCCTTCTTCTCAAGGAGTTGGAGACCGAGCTGTTCCGGGAGAAGTTCCGCCGCTACGTAACGCGCGACCAGGTCAGGGATTATCTAGAGACTCTTCGTCAGGAAGGAACCTTTGTGCGCGACCCCAAGGGTTCGGCGCCTATCACGTGCTCCGATCCTGAAGACGAATACCTCCTCGCGCTCGCTTATTCGCAGAAAGCCATCCTTGTCTCCAGCGACTCCGATCTTCTGGAGATCGCATCCGGCGCGCCGATCTGTGCGCCGAGGGACTTTCTCGCCGGCAGTTACTGAGGGGCGGCGGCTTCGGCGAGGGCCGTCATCGGCTCCACCTTGGCGCTGGCGAGGCCGCGGACGACGATGGTGTCGAGGGCGCGGTAGGCGCTGAGGGCGTCCTGGGCCGCGGTGGCGTCGGGGGCGGCGACGCCGACGGTGCCCTCGGGCTCGCCGAGGCGGTCGAAGTGGTCGCGGTAGCCCTTGTGGAGGTCGCGGTAGAAGGACTCCTCCTTGGCCAGGCGCTCGGCGGCGTCGGGGCCGACGGCGGTGCGGACGTAGCCGAAGACGAGCGGGGTCTCGCGGCCCGCCTCGGCGGCGCCGGCCTCGACCCGCTCGCGGGCGGTGGCGGCGAAGTCGGGGGGCATCCAGTTGAAGAAGACGCCGTCGTAGGAGCTGCCGGCGAGAGCGCACATCTTCGGGCCCATCGCGGCGAGGACGAGTTTCACCCCGGGCAGCAGCTCGCGCAGCTGCGGCAGGGACTCGCGCATCTTCGTCAGCGGCTTCTTCGAGAAGCCGGCGCCGACGCCGAGCCAGAGCTTGGCCGGGTCGATCCCGAACTCCTCGATGTCGGCGGAGATCTGCTCGGGAGGGGTGCGGTCGAGGGCGATCACGGCGACGCCGAGCTCGATCTCGGGCGCGGCGGCGGCGAACTCGGTCAGCGTGCCCAGGCCTTTGGCGCCGGGGTGGTCGTTCGACCAGATCGAGTCGTAGCCGAGCTCGGCGCAGCGGGCGGCGAGCGGGCGCGCCACCTCGGGGTCGAGGCCGGCGGCGACTCCGAAGGCGCGGGGCATCAGGCGCCTCCTCCGCTCGGCGACGCGGCGGAGTCGGAGGGCCCGCCGGAGGTCTGGGGCGCGCCTTGCCGCTCGAAAAGCGCGACGCACTCGATGTGCGGGGTCTGCGGGAACATGTCGACCGGCCTCACGCGCGTCAATTTATAGCCGGCCTCGCCGAGCTGGACCGCGTTGGGGGCGAGCGTGGTCGGGTTGCAGGAGACGTAGACGATCTTCCGCGCCTCGCACTCGAGCACGCGGCGGACGATTTTCTGCGAGAGCCCGGCCCGCGGGGGGTCGACGATGACGACATCGGGCTTGCCGGCCTTCTCGACCAGCGGCCGCACCCCGGTGCGCGCGTTGGCGGCCATGAAGTGCGCGTTCTCGATCTTGTTGCGGCGGGCGTTGCGCTCGGCGTCGGCGATCGCCTCGGGGACGATCTCCAGGCCCCAGACCTCACCCGCCTGCCGCGCCATCGTCAGGCCGATCGTGCCGATCCCGCAGAAGAGGTCGAAGACGCGCTCGTTGCCGCTCAGCCCGGCAAACTCGGCGGCGACGGCATAGAGGCGCTCGGCCATCTCGGTGTTGGTCTGGAAGAAGGCGCCGTGGGACATCTCCAGGTCGAGGCCGCAGAGCTC
>DASZDI010000454.1:0-1586 GCA_035942135.1 Solirubrobacterales bacterium
CCGACGATCACCAACGACGGCGTCACGATCGCCCGCGAGGTCGAGGTCGAGGACGTCTTCGAGAACCAGGGCGCCCAGCTCGGCCGCGAGGGCGCGACGGCGACGAACGACGTCGCCGGCGACGGCACCACCACCGCCACCCTTCTGGCGCAGACGATCGGCCGCCAGGGCCTGAAGAACGTGGCCGCCGGCGCCAACCCGCTGGCCCTGCGCCGCGGCATCGAGAAGGCCGTCGAGGAGGTCGTCGACAACCTGCGCAACTCGCAGAGCAAAGAGGTCGCGGGCAAAGACCAGATCGCCCGCGTGGCGGCCATCTCCGCCGGCGACGACGAGATCGGCAATGTGATCGCCGACGCGATCGAGAAAGTCGGCAAAGACGGCGTCGTCAACGTCGAGGAGGGCCAGACCTTCGGCATGGAGCTGGAGTTCACCGAGGGGATGCAGTTCGACAAGGGCTACATCTCCCCGTACATGGTCACCGACCAGGACCGCATGGAGGCTGTGCTGGACGACCCCTACATCCTCATCGCCAACCAGAAAATCGGCTCCGTGCGGGACATCCTGCCGGTGCTCGAGCAGGTGATGCAGGGCGGCAAACCGCTGCTGATCGTGGCCGAGGACGTCGAGGGCGAGTGCCTCGCGACCCTGGTCGTGAACAAGCTCCGCGGCACCTTCACCGGCGTTGCCGTCAAAGCCCCCGGCTTCGGCGACCGTCGCAAGCGGATGCTCGAGGACATCGCGATCCTCACCGGCGGCGAGGTGATCACCGAGGAGATGGGCCTGAAACTGGAGAACACCCAGCTGGCTCAGCTCGGTCGCGCCCGTCGCGTCGTTGTCGCCAAAGACAACACCACCATCATCGACGGTGCCGGTGAGGGCGACGACATCAAGGGCCGGATCAAGCAGATCAAACAGGAGATCGAGAACACCGACTCCGACTTCGATCGCGAGAAGCTCCAGGAGCGCCTGGCCAAGCTCGCCGGAGGCGTTGCCGTCGTCAAGGTCGGCGCTGCCACCGAGACCGAGATGAAGGAGAAAAAGCACCGCGTCGAGGACGCGCTGCAGGCGACCCGCGCCGCCCTCGAGGAGGGTGTCGTGCCGGGTGGCGGCGTGGCGCTGCTGAACGCGCAGGCCGGTCTCGACCCGGAGAAGCTGGACGACCCGGACGAGATCACCGGCGCCCGGATCATCCACCGCTCCCTCGAGGAGCCGGTGCGGCAGATCGCCGAGAACTCCGGCCTGGAGGGCTCGGTCGTCGTCAACAAGGTCCGGGACCTGAAGGCGGGCGAAGGCCTGAACGCGGCCAACGGCGAGTACGGCGACCTGATCAAGGCCGGCGTCATCGACCCGACCAAGGTCACCCGCTCCGCCCTGGAGAACGCCGCCTCGATCGCGAAGAACATCCTCGTGACCGAGGCGATCATCGCCGAACCGCCGGAGGAAAACGGCGCCGGCGGCGGCATGCCCGGCGGTATGCCGGACATGGGCGGCATGATGTAGCCCACCCCTGTCGGGGAGCAGTTTCGAGAGGCCCGGGGAGACCCGGGCCTCTCTTTTTTCACAATTCCACGACCCTTCCGCCACAC
>DASZDI010000455.1:0-2599 GCA_035942135.1 Solirubrobacterales bacterium
GTGGGGATTCCCCCGGAGAAGCCTCCCCAGCTTTTGCGACGGAGGGGGAATCCCCACCGCCCACGCCCGCGCCGGGCAGCTCCGGGATTGCAGGCGCCGGGATCCCTTCCGCTTCGAGCGCCGCGGCCGCCTGCCGCGCCCGCGCGTGCACCTCGTCGACTCCGATCCCCATCAGGGCGGAGAGGTCCTCGTATCCCTGCGCGCCGCGCTGGTTGAGCAGGCGCAGGATCGCCTTCTGATCGTCGGACAGGGCCACCGGGTCGGAAGCCTATTAGGGTGCGCAGCGTGAACGAGGACGCTGAGGTTAAGCCCGCGCACTTCGACGAGCTGGTCGGCACCGAGTGGCTCAGCGACGACCCCGACGACGCCCGGGTGCGGCTGCAGGTCCGCGACGAGCTGCGCCAGCCCTTCGGCCTCATGCACGGGGGCGTGATGTCGACCTTGATCGAGAGCGTCTGCTCGCGGGCGACCGCGGGCGCCGTCTACGACCAGGGGATGGCGGCGATGGGGCAGTCGATCGACGTCAGCTTCATCCGCCCGGTAACCGAGGGCGCGGTCGAGGTCCGCGCCCAGGCCCGTCACCGCGGCCGCACCACCTGGCTATGGCAGGCCGAAGTCGTCGACGACGAGGGCAGGCCCTGCGCATTGGCTCAAATGACTATTGCCGTCCGACCCCGCCCCGAGGGCGGTTGACATGGACGCAGGGAGCGGGGCGTGCTTCTGACCGAGGACGCCGTCAGGCGCCCTCTGGTCAGCCGCGGAAGCGGTTAGTGATCGGCAACCGGCGGTCCTTGCCGAAGGCGCGGGGCGTGATCCGGATCCCCGGCGCCGCCTGGCGGCGCTTGTACTCGGCCCGGTCGACCATCCGGATCACCTCCTCGACGGTCTCTCCCGGCATCCCCGCGGCAACCATCTCCTCGCGCCCCTGGTCGCGCTCGACGTAGGCCTCGAGGATGCGGTCGAGCAGGTCGTAGGGGGGGAGGGAGTCCTCGTCGCGCTGGTCGGGCCGCAGCTCCGCCGAGGGCGCCCGCTCGATCACGCTCGCCGGGACCAGATCGCGCCCGGCGCGCTCGTTGCGCCGCCGCACCAGCTCGTAGACGAGCCCCTTCGGCACGTCCTTGATCACCGCGAAGCCGCCCGCCATGTCGCCGTAGAGGGTCGCGTAGCCGACCGACATCTCGCTCTTGTTGCCGGTCGTCAGGACCAGCCAGCCGTGGCGGTTGGAGAGGGCCATCATCAGGTTGCCGCGGATCCGCGCCTGGATGTTCTCGGCGGCGAGGTCGGGCTCGGAGGGGCGGGCGGGGTCCCGCGGCGCCTCGTCCTCGCCGGGCCGCGGCTTCTCTCCCGGCCGCAGCAGCCCGTCGAGCGCCCGCTCGTAGCCCGCCATCATCGGCTCGATCCCGATCTCGATCAGCTCGCAGCCGAGGTTGGCGGCGATGTCCCGCGCGTCCTGTTGGGTCGCGCCGCTGGAGTGGGGGGAGGGCATGACCACGCAGCTGAGCCGCTCCGGGCCGACCGCGTCGGCGGCGATCATCGCCACCAGGGCCGAGTCGATCCCGCCCGAGAGGGCGAGGCCGACGTGATCGAAGCCGTTCTTGCCGACGTAGTCGCGCAGGCCGAGGACGAGGGCGGCGTAGACCTCGTCGAGGTCGTCCAGCGGCTCGGCCGACGGCCCCTGGCCCTGATGCGGTACCTCGCAGACCAGCAGCTCCTCCTCGAACTGGGCGGCGCGGGCGATCACGCTCCCGTCGGGGGCGGTGAGCAGGCTCTGGCCGTCGAAGACGAGCTCGTCCTGGCCGCCGACCAGGTTGCAGAAGGCGAAGTAGGTGCCGTAGGCGCGCGAGCGCTCCGCGAACATCGTCTCCCGCTCGCGGCCCTTGCCGCGGTGGTAGGGGGAGCCGGAGGGGTTGGCGATCAGCTGCGCGCCCGCCTCGGCCTCGGCCTGCGCCGGGGGGCCGGGCAGCCAGACGTCCTCGCAGATCGTCAAGCCGACCTCGAGGCCGGCGACCCCGACCGAGAGCGGCTCGGCCCCCGGCACGAAGTAGCGCTGCTCGTCGAAGACGGCGTAGTTGGGGAGCCGGTTCTTGCGGTAGACCGCCCGCACGGCGCCGTCGGCGAGGAGGGCGGTGGAGTTGTGGGCGTGGCGCGGGTCGGCGGGGTCGGCGACCGGCTCGGCGAACCCGACCAGCGCCGCGATCCCCCGCGTCGAGGCCGCCAACTCCTCGACCGCGCGCTGGTTGGCGGCGAGGAAGTGGCGCTTCAGGTAGAGGTCCTCGGCGGGGTAGCCGGGGATGCAGAGCTCGGGGAAGATCACCAGCTCGGCCCCCTGCTCGCGGGCGCGGGCGGTCCACTCGGCGACCTTGGCGGCGTTGCCGTCGATGTCGCCGACGGTGGGGTTGATCTGGGCGAGGGCTAGGCGCATGTAGCTTCGAGGGGCCCTTCCGGATTTTCGTTCCAGAATCGGGTTCCAGAAGTATCTCGGCGAAGCCCCCGGAATGCGCCCCGCCTCCGGGAGGGCGCTCCGCCCCCAGGTAGGGTTCGCCCGATGCACGGGCACTGTCGCCATCTGGTCGGTATCTCGGCGGCGGCCCTGCTCCTG
>DASZDI010000456.1:0-6675 GCA_035942135.1 Solirubrobacterales bacterium
GTTCCGCCCCTGCGCTGGCTAGACTCGATCGGCAGAGCATGAGTCCAGGAAACAAAGGCGACACGCGGTTCATCTTCGTCACCGGCGGGGTGGTCTCGGCTCTCGGCAAGGGGATTTCCGCGGCGGCGATCGGACGCCTCCTCGTCTCCCGCGGCTACCGGGTCCAGCTGCAGAAGTTCGACCCCTACATCAACGTCGACCCGGGGACGATGAGCCCGTTCCAGCACGGCGAGGTGTTCGTCACCGAGGACGGCGCGGAGACCGATCTCGACCTCGGCCACTACGAGCGCTTCACCGACGAGAACACGACGCGGGCCTCCAACGTCACCGCCGGCGCCGTTTACAACTCGGTGATCCGGCGCGAGCGCCGCGGCGACTACCTCGGCGCCACGGTCCAGGTGATCCCGCACATCACCAACGAGATCAAGCAGAAAATCCTCATCGTCGCCGAGTCGCAGTCGGTCGACTTCGTGATCACCGAGATCGGCGGCACCGTCGGCGACATCGAGGCGCTGGCGTTCCTCGAGGCGATCCGCCAGCTCTATACGGACCTCGGGCCGAAGCGGGCGATGTTCATCCACCTCACCCTGGTGCCCTACGTCGGCCACGCCGGCGAACTGAAGACGAAGCCGACCCAGCACTCGGTCAACGAGCTGCGGCGGATCGGGATCCAGCCGCACGCGCTGGTCTGCCGTTCAGAAGCACGGCTCGACCGTGAG
This sequence comes from Solirubrobacterales bacterium, assembly GCA_035942135.1. Taxonomy (GTDB): domain Bacteria; phylum Actinomycetota; class Thermoleophilia; order Solirubrobacterales; family 70-9; genus VAYN01. The sequence continues at coordinate 720 of DASZDI010000456.1, forward strand.
ATCCGCGGCAAGATCGCGCTCTTCGCCAGCCTTCCGGTCGACGCGGTGATCTCCGCCCACGATGTCGACAACATCTACAAGGTGCCGCTCGTCTTCCGCGCCGAGGGCGTCGACGACCTCGTCCTCGATCACTTCGGCATGGAGGCTCCCTCACCCGACCTCTCCGACTGGGAGGAGATGGTGCGGCGCGCCGACTCCGCCACCACCAAGGTGCGGATCGCTCTGGTCGGCAAGTACGTTCAGCTCGCCGACGCCTACAAGTCGGTGATCGAGGCGCTCGAGCACGGCGGCTTCCACCATCGGGTGGAAGTCGAGGTCAAGCTGGTCGACTCCGAGAACTTCGACCCCGAGCGGCTCGAGGGCTGCGACGGGATCCTGATCCCGGGCGGTTTCGGCGAGCGCGGGATCGAGGGCAAGGTCGAAGCGGCGCGGATCGCCCGCGAGAAGTCGATTCCCTATCTCGGGATCTGCCTCGGGATGCAGATCGCCGTCGTCGAGTTCGCCCGCCACGTGGCCGGGATGGACGGCGCCAACTCGGCCGAGTTCGACCCCGAGACGCCGTTCCCGGTCGTCGACCTGCTGCCGGAGCAGAAGGAGGTCTCCGACATGGGCGGGACGATGCGGCTCGGTGCCGACCCGGTGAAACTGCACGAGGGCACGCGGGCGCGTGAGATCTTCGGCGAGGCCGTGATCTACAAGCGCCACCGGCATCGCTACGAGGTCAACAACCAGCTGCGTCGCCGCCTCGAAGACGAGGGCCTCGTCTGCGGCGGCACCTCGCCGGACGAGCGCCTGGTCGAGATGGTCGAGCTTCCGGATCACCCCTTCTTCGTCGCCTCGCAGTACCACCCGGAGTTCAACTCGCGGCCGAACCGGCCCGAGCCGCTCTTCCGCGAGTTCGTCGGCGCCGCCGCGCAGCAGGCGGGCGAACGTCCCGCCGCCGACGAGCAGCTCGAAGCGGTCGAAGAGGATGCCGTCGAGAGCGACGTCGGCCTCCGCCGCTCCGCCTGACCTCCGCCTGGTCGCGCGGGCCGGTTAGCCTGCTCCCGTGAGCTCGAGGATCCACGAGAGGTTCGTCCGCTACTGCGAGGTCCGCAGCCCGACGGGGGAGGAGCGAGAGATCGCCGACACCCTCGCCGCCGAGCTGCGGGCGATGGGGCTGGAGGTGAGCGAAGACGACGCGGCCGCGGCTGCCCGGGCCGGTGCCGGGAACCTGATCGCCCGCTCCCCCGGCACGGGCGAGGGCTGGCTGATGTTCTGTGCCCATGTCGACACCGTTCCCCACCGCGGCCAGGTCGAGGTGATCGAGGACGAGGGCGTCTTCCGCAGTCGCGGCGAGACGATCCTCGGCGCCGACAACAAGGCGGCGGTGGCGGTCTTCATGGAGTTGCTCGCCCGCCATCTCGAGCGACCCGGGCCGGTCGGGATCGAGCTGGTGCTGACGGTCGCCGAGGAGCAGGGGCTGCGGGGGGCGAAGGCCTTCGACGCCTCGCAGCTGCGCTCCAGAGCCGGGTTCGTCCTCGACCACGCCGGGGCGGTCGGCGAGGTGATCGTCTCGACCCCGACCCAGCAGAAGATCCTCGCCGACTTCATCGGCGTCGAGGCGCACGCGGGGATCCAGCCCGAGGAGGGCAGCAACGCGATCGCCGCGGCGGCGCTGGCGATTTCGCGGATGGAGCTGGCGCGGCTCGACGAGGAGACGACCGCCAACGTCGGGGTGATCGCGGGCGGGACCTCGGGGAACGTCGTCCCCGGCCACTGCCGGCTCCACGCCGAGGCGCGCAGCCTCGACACCGAGCGGGCGGCGGAGGTGGCCGGGAAGATCGCCGACGCCTGCGCCTGGGGCGCGAGCGAGCATGGCTGCGACGTCGACGTGCGGATCGAAGAGCTGTTCCGCGGCTACAGGGTGCCTAAGGATTCCGCGGCGTTGGCGCTGGCGGAGGCCGGGCTGCGCGGCGCCGGGCTGGAGCCGCGGCGGGTGGCGATCGGCGGCGGCAGCGACGCCAACGTCTTCCGCCGCGACGGTCTCGACTGCATCCTTCTCTCCAACGGCACCGCCGACGTCCACACCTCCAACGAGATGGTCCCGGCGCGCAGCCTCGACAAGATGCTCGAGGTCTGCGAGCGGATCGTCGCCGCGGCGGCCGAGTGAGCGGCCGGCTGAAGCTGCGCCGCGGCGTCGTCGTCTCGGCCGACCCGCTCGAGGTCGAGGTTGGAGGCGAGCGCCGTCGCGCCTGGGCGGACGAGGTCCTGCTGGGGGAGATGCGCGAGGGCGACGAGGTGGTCGTCAACGTCGCCGCCCTCGACCTCCGCCTCGGCTCGGGCGGCTTCGACGTCGTCCACGTCAACCTCACCCGCGGCCTCGAAGGCGCCGGGGTCGAGGGCGACGCCCACGTGATGAAGCTCAACTACACCTCGCTCCAGCACCCGGTCGAGCCGGTGGAGGGAGAAGTTGCGCGGTTCGAAACGCACGCCATGGGTGCAAAAGGAACCACGCAACCGGGGGAGGGGGTGCCGGTGGCGGTCCTGCCCCTGCACGGGCATCTGGCGCCGGCGGCCTGGGCGGCGGCGCAGGCGGCCCCCGGGCTGCGGGTGGGCTATGTGCAGACGGGTGGCGGAGCGCTGCCCGGCTCGTTCTCCCGCGATGTCGCCGAGCTGCGGGAGCGAGGTCTGCTCTGTGGCCACATCACGGCGGCACCGGCCTACGGGGGTGAGTACGAGGCGATGAGCACCGTCGGCGCTCTCGATGCTGCCCGCAAGATGGGATGGGACGCGATCCTGGTCGGCGGCGGCCCCGGCATCATCGGCTCCGACACTGAGTTCGGCCACGGCGGCATGGCTGCCCTAGAGAGCGCCCACGCGGCCCTGGCGCTGAAGCTGCCGACCCTGCTCTCGCCCCGCCTCTCCTCCTCGGACCCCCGCGAACGCCACCTCTACCTCAGCCACCACACCTTCACCGTCCTCGAGTGCCTCCTCGACCCGGTCGAAATCGCCGTCCCCGAGGCCGACGTGCCCGGCGCCGCCGAGGCCAGGAGCTACCTGACCCAGGCCGCGGGAGACCGCCACCACCTCCGCACCGCCCCCGTCGACCTCGACAGCTACGCAGCCTCGGGCCTCCCCACACGGACGATGGGCAGGGCCCTGGACGACGACCCCCTCTTCTTCGCGGCCCCCCTCTCGGCAGGCCACCTCCTCACCGAGCTCCGGCAGTCAGCTTAAGACGCCGAGCGGCCCGCAGCGCGACAGGATCCGCCGCCGGAGCGCACCGGCCGCGGACCTTCCGTTGCACCCCAAGGAAGCCGCCCCATCGAAGAGAACCTGCGTGTCATGGCCATCGCGATCAAGCCGCAGGCGCCCAGCGCCGCGGCCGGCTCCGGCGCCGACGCGCGCTTCGGGAGCCTCGTCCTCGACTTCCTCTCCTACCTGGAGCTGGAGCGCGGCCTCTCCCGCAACACCCTCAACGCCTACCGCACCGACCTCTTCCAGTACGGGGAATACCTCTCGGCGCACAACCTCGACGCGCTGCAGGCCAGTGCCGCCGAGGTCGCCGAGTTCCTCGCTGAGCTGGCGACGGGAGAGGGGCGGCCCGCCTGCTCGGCGGCGACGATCCACCGCAAGGCCGCCTGCCTGCGCTCCTTCTACAAGCACCTGCGCCGCGACGAGCTGATCGGCGACGACCCGACGGCGGCACTGAGCGCGCCGCGGCGCTCGAAGAAGCTGCCGCACGTCCTCAACTACTCCGAGGTGCAGAAGCTGCTGGCCTCGCCGAAGGGGAGCGAGCCGACGGCGCTGCGTGACCGGGCGCTGCTGGAGGTGATGTACGCCTGCGGGCTGCGGGCCTCGGAGACGATCGGGCTGGAGCTGGGCGACGTCGAGCTGCGCGAGGGCTTCCTGCGGGCGCGCGGCAAGGGCTCGAAGGAGCGGCTGGTGCCGCTGGGCCGCCAGGCGATCGCGGCGATCAACGGCTACCTGCGCGGCGGCCGCTCGAAGCTGGTCGGCGAGCGCCACGAGGCGAAGCTCTTCGTCAACTTCCGCGGCGGCCCGCTGACCCGGCAGGGCCTCTACAAGATCGTCCAGCGCCACGCCCGCGACGCCGGCCTCGCCGGCCGCATGAGCCCGCACACCCTGCGCCACAGCTTCGCCACCCACCTGCTCGCCGGCGGCTGCGACCTCCGCGCCGTCCAGGAGATGCTCGGCCACGCCGACATCGCGACCACGCAGATGTACACGCACCTCTCGGGCGACCGCCTCAAGGAGGTCTACTTCAGCGCCCACCCCCGCGCGAGCGAGTAGTAAAACTCAAGTCGTGCCCGAGCTGCCCGAGGTGGAGACCGTCGTTCGGCAGCTGGAGCCGGAGGTCGAAGGGCACCGGATCGAGCGGCTTGAGGTGCTCGACGAGCGCTGGTCGCGGCCGGTGCCGCCCGAGGAGCTGGGCGCGGCCGTCGGCGGCAGCACGATCGAGCACCTGGGGCGCCGCGGCAAGTACATCCTGATGGGGCTGGACGGGGAGCGGACGCTGGTCATGCACCTGCGGATGACCGGCAACCTGATCCTGCGGGAGGGGGAGGAGATGCTCGACCCGTCCGAGGGGCGGCGCCTCTACGAGGGCGAGCGCTCGACCGAGGAGCGGCACCTGCGGGCGCGCTTCGTCCTCGACGACGGCCGCGAGCTCTGGTTCACCGACCCGCGGCGCTTCGGCGAGGCCTTCCTGCTCGAGGACTCGCAGCTGGAGGCGCGCTTCGCGAAGCTCGGCCTCGAGCCCTTCGCGCCGGAGTTCACCCCCAGGGCCCTGGGGGAGATGGCGGCGGGGCGGACGGTGCCGCTCAAGTCCTTCCTGCTCGACCAGTCCGGGGTCGCCGGCGTCGGCAACATCTACGCCGACGAGGCCCTCTTCCGGGCGAGGCTGCACCCGCTCTCGCCCGCCGGGTCGATGAAGCCGGAGCACCTGGAGGCGCTGCGCGACGCGGTCGTCGCCGCGCTGGAGGCCGGGATCGACGCCGGAGGCTCCTCGATCGACGACTACCGCGACGCCCGCGGCGAGAAGGGGACGATGCAGAACGAGTTCCTCGTCCACACCCGCGAGGGGGAGGAGTGCCCACGCTGCGAGGGGACGATCGTCCGCATCGTCGTCGGCGGCCGCTCGACCTACTTCTGCCCGAGCTGTCAGGTGAAGCTGCGGCGCAAGCCGAAACGCCGCCGCCCGCGCTCCTGATTTCCGTCCGATCCGTCGGTCATCTTTGATTTCGTGCCGGGGAGTACGGTCAAGACCGAGGCAGTCGTCCTGCGCAGCATCCGCTACGGGGAGGCCGATCGCATCCTCCACCTCTACTCGAGGACGCACGGGCGGCTCGGCGCGATCGCCAAGGGGGCGCGCAAGCCGAAATCCCGCTTCGGTGGCCGGCTGGAGCCGTTCTTCCGGCTTGACCTGATCCTGCACGAAGGGCGCGGCGATCTGATGACGGTGACGAACGCGACGACCGTCGACGGCTACCCCAGGCTGCGCTCCTCCGGCCCGGCCCTGACCGCCGGCGCCCGCGCCTGCGACGCGGTCCTGCGCCTGCTCGACGCGGCCGAGCCCAACCCGCCCGCCTACAACCTCCTCTGCCGCTACCTCTCCCTGCTCGACGATCCCGCCGAGCCCCGCGCCGCCACCTTGGAGACCGCTCTCGCCTTCCGGATGAAGCTGGCCCTCGTCGCCGGCTTCGCCCCCGAGCTCGCCTCCTGCGCCCGCTGCGGCGAGGCCGAGCACCTGGTCGGCTTCTCCGGCGCTGCCGGCGGGGTGATCTGCACCAGCTGTGAGGCAGGCTCGTTCCCGCTCACGGAGGAAGCGCACAACTTCATGGTCGAGGGATTGGCGAAGCCGCTCAGTGAGGCTCCGGAAGCAGAGGCCCGAGCACTGCGCCAGGTAGAGCGCGCGGTCGGCGAAACCTTGGAGCATCACGCCCACGTCCAGCTC
>DASZDI010000457.1:0-4484 GCA_035942135.1 Solirubrobacterales bacterium
GCGTTCAGGATATCGACGCGAGATCGGAGGCGGCGTCGGCGATCCGATCGGCCGCCGCGGAGACGTCGACGCGGTCGGCCAGCAGCCGCCGCGCTTCGGCGAGATCTTCGGGGCGGCCGACGGCGAGGCAGCCGGCGACGCGCCCGCCCTGCAGGTACCAGACCGAGAACTCGCCGCTGTCGCGATCCCCGCGCCAGACCTCCCGGTCCCACTCGTGAGCGGGGCCGACGTACTCGAGGCTCGCCCAGTCGGCGAGGTCGCTGAAGAAGTAGGGGACGACCTCGTAATCGGCCTCGGTGCCGAGCATGTTGGCGGCGGCGTGGATCCCCTGCTGCATCGCCACGTCCCAGTGCTCGACGTGGATGCGGCGACCGTGGACGACGCTCTCGTAGGAGCAGCAATCGCCGGCCGCGTAGATGCCGGGGACCGAGGTCTGCAGCCGCGAGTCGCAGGCGATCCCGCCGTCGACCGCCAGCCCCGCCCGCTGCGCCAGCATCGCATCGGGGCGGACGCCGGCGCCCACGACCACCATGTCGCACTCGACGGCGAGCCCGCTCTCGGTGACGACGGCGCTGACCCGGCCGTCCCCCTCGAAGGCGCTCAGCGTCTCGCCGCCGTGGAAGGCGACGCCGTGGGACTCGAGCTGCTCCTGGCACCAGCGGCCCGCCTCCTCCCCGATCACCCGGGAGAGCGCCACGTCCTCCATCGCGACGATCGTGCAGCGCGTCCCCTGCGCGGTCAGCGTCGCCGCCACCTCGCAGCCGATGTAGCTGCCGCCGATCAGGACGACGTGCTCGGCGCCCTCCGCCTCGGCGCGGATCGCGTCGGCGTTGCCGAAGGCGCGCAGGTAGTGGATGCCCTCGTTCTCGGCCCCCTCGACCCGGAGGATGTTGACCATCGCCCCGGTGGCGAAGAGGGCCTTGTCGAAGGCCACCTCCTCCCCGCCCTGGACCTTCGCCGTCCGCGCCTCGGGGTCGAGGCCGAGGACGTTCTTCCCGGTCAGCAGCTCGACCCCGTTCTCCTCGTACCAGGAGGGAGGCTGAACGTAGGCGTCCTCGCGACCGGCGGCGCCCTTCAGGTAGTCCTTGGAGATCGGCGGGCGTTCGTAGGGCGGCTCGGGCTCGCGGCCGACCAGCAGGATCGAGCCCTCGGCACCGCGACGGCGCAGCTCGCTCGCGCAGTGGGCGGAGGCCATGCCCCCGCCGATCAGCAGGAAATCGACTTTACGATCGGCCATGCCTGGTTAGCGTCCGATCTCGCGCGGGTCTTACCCGCCGTTGCTGCTGCCGTTGCTTTCGGGGCCGAAGAGGACCTTGAGGTCCTCCTCTTTGCCCGGGTCCAGCACGGCGAGGATCTCGTCGCCTTCTTCGAGCACGGTGTCGGCGGTCGGCACGAAGCCCTTGCCCGCGCGCAGGACCGAGATCAGCAGGCTGCCCTCGGGCATCTGCAGGTCGCCGACCCGCCGGCCGGTGACGCCGGAGTCCTTGCCCAGCAGCATCTCGATGATCTCCAGCTGCTCCTCCTGCAGGTCGAGCAGGTGGACCAGCCCGTACTCGGGCACCTCGTGCTCGAGCAGGCGCAGGATCAGGTCGGTGGCCGAGACCGAGGGTTTGATCCCGAGCAGGTCGAAGTGCCGGCGGTTGCGGGGGTTGTTGACGCGGGCGATGATCTGGTCGACCAGGTACTTCTCCTTCGCGACCTGGCAGATCAGCATGTTGTCCTCGTCGTCGCCGGTCAGCGCGATCACCATGTCGGCGCGCTGGATCCCGGCCCGCTCCAGCACCCAGAGCTCGGAGGCGTCGCCGTAGGAGACGTTGTGCTCGAGCTCCTGCTCGACGGTCAGGTAGCGGCGCCGGTCGTTCTCGATCAAGGTCACCTCGTGGCCTTTGTCGAGCAGCTCCCGGGCCAGGTTCCAGCCGACCTTCCCCGCTCCGACGACGATGATGTACATGCCTTCCGGGCCTCGCTCCTACGCCGCCGCGGCGCCGTCGGGGGTTCCGCCGCGCCCGGTGGCTTCGCGCACCGCGCCCTCGAGCATGTCGATCGCGACCCGCGTCGGGCAGACCGTGTTCAGCCCCTGGCGCTGGTACCACTCGGCCCGCAGCGGGTCGAGCACGCGGGCGATCACGTTCGGGACCTCGTAGCGGCGCTGGGCGATCTGAGCGATGACGATGTTGGTGTTGTCGCCGTCGGTGGAGGCGATGAAGACGTCCGCCCCCTCGATCCCCGCCGCCTCCAGCGCCTCGGTCTCGAGGCCCGCGCCGACGGTGAACTGGCCGCCGAGGTCCTCCCAGCTCCGCTCCAGGCCGACCTCGAGCCGGGCGTGGGACTCGGGGTCCTCGTCGAGGCAGGAGACCTGGTGGCCCTCGCGGAGCATCGCCCGCGCCACCGAGGAGCCGACGCGGCCGCAGCCGACGATCAGAACGAACATGGAGCGGATACTAGACGGGCCGTCAGGGTTCCGGCGGAGCCGTGAGCAGGACCCGGCAGGGGGCTTTCTTCAGCACGTACTCGGTCGCCGCGCCGATCTCGGCGGGCTTGGCGGCGCCGATGCCGCCGATCATCGCCCCGCCCCGGATCTTGGTCGGCGGCTCGCCCCCGATCACGATCGCTTCGGCGTTGCTGCGCCGGGCCGCGTCGAGGATCCCGGCGCCGACCTTGCGGGCGCGGACCACCTCGGTGGTGACGGCGACGGAGTCGTACTCCTCCCCCACCTCGCGGGCTCGCTGCAGGGCGCGGCGGGCGCGCTCCTCGCGCTCCTTCGGCAGCTTCGCGTCGAGCGGCAGGGTCAGCGGCACCTCGATCACGTAGACGACGTCGAGATGCGACTCGCCGCCGCCGCGGGAATCGGCCTGCTCGGCGGCCGCCAGCCGGCCCGCGGTGGCGACGATGTCGTCGTCGAGCTTGGTCCCGAAGACCGGCACGAGGATGTTGCTGAACTCGATCTCCGGCACCTGCTTGGTCAGCGCCCGCTCGGTGACCGAGACGCGCTTGGTCAGCGTCGTCCCCTCGAAGACCTTGCGGTAGATGACGTAGAAGGTGAGCCCGAAGGCCATCCAGCCGAGCCCGACCCAGCGGGCGGTCGAGTGGTAGGCGAGGACGCTGAGGAAGGCGAGGCCGCTGAGGATCGCGGCGAGGATCGCCGGCAGCGGCAGCTCGGCGTGCCCCCAGGGGATCCCGAGCGGGATCCGGAACGGCCGGCGCTTGTCCGGCGCCTTGATCCGCAGGCGGATGATCGAGAGGTGGGCGATCGTGATCGCCAGCGTCGCCCCGAAGGCGTAGATGCCGGCCAGGAGCTTGACGTCGGTGGGGATCACCAGGCCGATCGCGATGATGCCGCTGAGCACGATCGCCACGTACGGCGTCGCCGTGCGCCGCTCCAGCTTGCCGAGCCAGCTGGGGATCTGGCGGTTGATCGCCAGCGTGTAGATGTGGCGGGAGACCCCGAGCATCGAGGTGCTGGCGGCCCAGATCAGCACCGGGGCGGCGACCGCGGCGACCAGCCAGCGCATCGTTTCGGCGACCCAGGCCGGTTCGTAGGCGGAGACCACCCCGAGGACCGGCTCCTCGACGAACTCGTGCCCGAGCGCGGTGTGGGACCCGTCGGGGCCGCCGACCACCGGCACCGCCATCAGCGCGATCGCCGCCATCCCGGCGTAGACCAGCGGCACCCCGAGGGCGCCGATCCCGGCGACCCGCTTGAGGTCGGCGCGGCTGACGTCGATGTCGGGGGCGAGGTCGGAGGCGGCCTCGATCCCGGCGTAGGCGAGCATCGCCACCACCGCCGCGTAGACGGTGTCGCGGAAGCTCGGGCTGCCGAAGACGTCGAGCTCGGCGGTCAGCCGCTCGGGGTGCATCACCACCAGCAGCCCGACGACGATCACCAACAGCTGCAGCCCGAGGTCGGCGAGGGCGAGGAAGACCAGCGAGCGCTGCCGCTCGCGGCCGGTGACGTTGAGGATGTTGAGGGCGCAGACGGCGACGATCACCGTCGTCGCGAGGCCGATCTCCCACCCCGGCCGGGCGAAGTCGCTGGTGATCGGCTCCAGGTAGTGCGGCACCGAGATCGCCGCCAGGGCGATCACGATCAGGTAGTCGATCAGGATCGCCCAGCCGGCGATGAAGGCGATCAGCTCGTTGAAGGCGTGGCGGGCGAAGGTCGAGGAACCGCCGCGCTCGCGGAACATCGCTCCTCCCTCCACGTAGGTGAGCGTGGTCAGGCCGAAGAGCAGGCCCGCGGCGAGGAAGATCAACGGCGTCAACCCCAGGCCCCTGTCGGCGACGACGCCGAGGGCGAAGTAGATCGAGAAGCCGACCGCCGAGTAGGCGGCGGCGAAGAGCGCCGGGACGCCGAGCCCGCGCATGATCACCCGCTCGGTGCGCGGCTCCTGCGGGCGCGGCGGCCGGGTGGAGCCGGCGCCTCCGTCCCGTCCCGACGAGCCCCCCGGCGCGCTCACCGCTCCGTCCTCGAGCCGAGCCAGAGC
>DASZDI010000458.1:0-2259 GCA_035942135.1 Solirubrobacterales bacterium
GCCCCTGGACGTCGCCGATCGCCTGGGTGGCGGTCTTGTCGAAGTTCCTCATCGAGGTCGACGCCTTGCCCAGCTGGTTCTTGGTGTCGCTGCCGAAGCGGCCCATCGTGCCCTTCAGCCGGTCGATGCCGCCCTTGGCCCGGCGGGTGCTGCTCTCGCCGACCTTGCCGAAGTTGCTGAAGGCGCGGAACGGCCCTTCGAGGTCCTTGCGCGTGACCTTGGCGCTCTTCCCCATCCTCAGCAGCAGGCCGCTGGAGTTGCGGAGGAACCGCTCGTATTTGGGGCCGACCTGCTGCGAGGCTTCGCGCAGGGTCTGGTTCTGCGCCTTCCGCGTCGCGGTGACGTCCTGCTGGTTCTTCTTGAGCTTCTTCATCAGGTGGTTTTCGACTTCCCACCCGCGGCCCGTTTCCTGGGCACGTTTCAGCTGCCTGTGGAGCGCCCTGTCCTCTTTGTTGAGCAGGTTGATCCGGTGGCGCTCTTCCAGGATCGTCGCTTTGAGGATGTTTTTCGCGGCTTTGAGCTCGGTCCCGTGCAGGCGCTCGGCCCGCTGCGCGTTTTTGTTGGCTTTGGCGCCGCGCTGGCGCATGTTGGCCAGGTGCTGCTCGGCCTGCGAAGCCTGCTTCGAGTTCGGCCCGAACTGCCTCCGCGCCCGGGCCAGCTGCCGTTCGGCCGCCGCCACGTCGCGGCTCGCCTTGCGCGCCTTCCCGTGGGCCCTGACGACGACGTCGCCGGAGCGGGCGAGAACGAGGGAGCTGGCCCGCACGCCTTTGTAGGCGAAGGAGAGCTGTTTGGCGCTGACCGCGAGCCGCTGCTGCAGCGTCTGGGTCTTCTTACCCGACTCGAAGAGGCCGCCGAGGAGGTCGCCCGCGAAGGTGCCGATGCCGACCCCCAGCATCGTCCCCGCCGGGCCGCCGAAGGAGCCGAGGATGCCGCCGACCAGGGCGCCGCCCGCCTCGAACCCGGCGGACTTCATGTCCCCGCTGAGGGCCGAGGTGAGGATCCGTTCGACCCCCGCCGTGGCGAGGCCGGGGCCGAGCCCTTTGGCGAAGTTGCCGGCGAAGCTTTTGCCCAGGGAGAGGCTGGAGGAGGCGAGGCCGCGGGAGCCGACGGTCGTCGAGGCGCCGCGGGCCGTGGAGGTGGTCGCCGTCGAGCCGATGGTGCGACTCCCGTAGCTCGAGGTGACGGTGCGGGCGGCACCGCTGGTCGTGATGCGGCCGGCCGCCTGCCGCGCCGCGGTGGCGATCGCGGCGTCCACGGCGGCTCTCGAGATCACCGGCACGAGGGCGGTGACGATCGAGTTCGCGCCTCCGGCCGGAGCCGCGCCGCCGGCGCCGACCGTCCCCGGCCGCGGTCCCGCCGCAATCCGCCGCTGGGCGTCGCCGACCGTGCGCAGCGCCCGCACGGCGCGGGCGCAGGAGAGCTCGATCTGGCGCATGCTCGTCGTCGTCTGCGCCGCCGACCTCCGGGCCGTGCCGCCGACGCGGGAGATCTCCCGCGCCAGCCCGGCGACCCTTCTGCGGGAGGCCTCGGCATCCCTGTTGACGCCCTTCATCGAGCGGGAGAAGCTCCTACCGGCGCGGGCGGAGATGCCGTCCATGCGTCCTATCTGGCGATTCAGCGGTCCGAAGTCCGCAACGACGTCGACATATGCGGTACCTGCCTTGGTGGGCACTTCGGCACCTCCTTTCAGTGCTTGATGGGGCGCAGGAAGGCGGCGATCTGCGCAGGGTCGGTGGCGGGCTCGGCCGCGGGCTTCTCGGGTTCGGGACGATCCGGATGACGGATCCGCAGCGGCTCGGAGGAGCCCTGGAGCTTTCCTCCGTGCACGGCGACGAGGGCGCTGAGCAGCTGGCGGCCCCAGCTGTCGACGACCTCGATGCAGGTGGCCAGGAGCTCGTCCTGCTGGCCCCAGGCGGATTGCTCCTGGCGCCAGATCGCCGCCTCGGTGGGCAACCCGGCCACGAGCGCCAGCAGGCGCCGCGGCGAGTCGACCACCGCCTCCCTCAGGTCGAGGGCGTAATAGCGCTGGAAATCGGCCTCGACAAGGTCCCAGCGCTCGTCTAGGAGTCCTGCGAGGCCGACGATTCCCCCAGGTCGAGCCCGTACTTCTCGAAGACGGCCGAGACGAAGTCGTCGATCTCCTCGGGCGCGATGGTCCTGCTCTCGACGGCGTTGCGGAGCACGTTGAACTGCTCGGGGCCGAGGATCGACCGCAGCATGCGGAAGATCGGTCCGGCGCTTTCCCCGGCCGCCTCGATC
>DASZDI010000459.1:0-1923 GCA_035942135.1 Solirubrobacterales bacterium
GTCTTAGATGCCGAGCTTCTGCAGGTGGACGGTAGGTTGAAGCAGATTCCCGGCAGCAGCGGGGTGTTCATCTCCGCCGAGGCCATCGCGAGCGTGGCATTTGTCGAGTATGAGGACCCCGAAACCCTCGGTACCATCGAGAGAGATGAGTAAGCGCCCGATGGAACCGCTTCCGAAGGTCCCCGATCCGGGGAAGCTCGAAGAGCACGGGATCTCGATCCCTGCGCCTACTCCTACCGCGATCGACATCCCCAACCCCTGGCTTCCGCAAAGCGGTGAGTACAGCCAACAGGCGGGAAATCAAAACGGCAGTGGCTCTTCGAGGGATTCGACAGAGGAGTAGGGCAGGAGGAGACTAGGCCTTCCGTGGAGAGTTGGCCGGCTAGCCAGTTACGATCTGGGCATGGCCACGGTCGACACCACCGCTCCGGTCGCCCGTCCGCCGCAGCTGTCGGGGAACCCGTTGCGACGGGTTGCCGAAGACCTCCTCGACGAGTGGCGGGAGAGGGGGAAGTTCCCGCCGGGGCCGTCGAGCCCTAGCTTCGCCCGCACCCGGCAGATCAACCACGACCCGCTGCCGCTGCTGCTCGGCGCCTACGAAGAGTTCGGGCCGATCTTCACGATGCGCCTGCTCCACTCGCCGGTCGTCTTCATGCTCGGCCCGGAGGCCAACCACTTCGTCACCGTCGCCCACCCGGAGAACTTCCACTGGCGGGAGTCGAGCTTCGGCGACCTGATCCCGCTGCTCGGCGACGGCCTGCTGACGGTCGACGAGGACTACCACGACCGCGCCCGGGCGATCATGCTGCCCGCCTTCCACCGCGAGCAGGTCGCCGCCGCCACCGAGGCGATGACGGTCGAGGCAGACCGCGCGATCGAGGCCCTGCCTGTCGGCGAGGTCGTCGACGTCTACGAGTGGATGCGCGGCCTGGCGATGCGGATCGCGATGCGGGCGCTGCTCGGGCTCGACCCCGACGAGGCCGGCAAGGGCGCCGCCGCGGCCGAGCACTTCGAGCGCGCCCTCCACTTCTACGGGACCGACTTCCACCTGCGCCTGCTGCGCGGCCCGGGCTCGCCCTGGAGCAGGCTGGTCCGCTCGCGCGCGGTCCTCGACGAGATCGTCTTCGCCGAGATCGTCCGCCGCCGCGCCGCCCCGGACCACAGCCGCCGCGACATCCTCAGCCTCCTGGTCGGCGCCCGCGGCGAGGCCGGCGAGGAGTTCACCGACCGCGAGATCCGCGACCAGGTGATGACCCTGATGTTCGCCGGCCACGACACCGCCACCTCGACCCTCACCTTCATGCTCCACGAGCTCGGCCGCCGCCCCGAGGCGCTGCGGCGACTGCACGACGAGCAGGACACCGTCCTCGGCGGCGCCGGGCCGACCCCGCACCAACTCGAACGCGAGATGCCCTACCTGGAGATGGTCCTCGACGAGGTCCTGCGCCTCTACCCGCCCGCCTGGATCGGCCCCCGCCGGGCGATCCGCGAGTTCGAGTTCGCCGGCCACACGGTGCCGAGGGGCGCCTACGTCAACTACTGCTCCTGGGCCAGCCACCGCCTGCCGGAGGTCTTCCCCGAGCCCGAGGTCTTCATCCCCGAGCGCTTCGCCCGCGAGCGCAAGGCGGCGCTGCCGCGCGGCGCCTACGTCCCCTTCGGCGGCGGCTCCCGCATCTGCATCGGCAAGCGCTTCGGCCAGACCGAGGTGAAGCTGGTCGCGACGAAGCTGCTCCAGCACCTCCGCCTCGACCCCCTCCCCGGCCGCACCATGACGATCCGCCAAATGCCGACGCTCTCACCGCGCGGCGGATTGCGGATGCGAGTCCTCCCCCGCCCCTGAGAACAGGAGCTGCATAAACCCGACGGGAGGGGTGGCCCTCTCCAGACACTCAACATCGAGCCATAGGCGAGATGTGTCTGGAG
>DASZDI010000460.1:0-1579 GCA_035942135.1 Solirubrobacterales bacterium
GTCGGGACGATCGTCCGCGCCATCTACGGCCGACCAGCCCGCGACCTCGCCACCACCCGCCGCGGCGCCGTTTCCTACGCGCTGCTCCGCCTTCTCCCCAAAGGCCTGGTGGAGGGGGCGATCCGGCGCCAGATGCGCGCCGGGGCCAAGCGCGGCCTCTTCAAGCCAACCCCGATGACGAGCGACCTCCTCGCTCGTCTCAACCGCTAGCCAGGAGGAGAGACCCCATGTCGAAACATCGCGAGCACGTGGACGTTCTCATCGTCGGCGCCGGCCTCTCCGGCATCGGCGCCGCTGTGCACCTGAGGCAAAACTGCCCCGAGAAGAGCTACGCGATCCTCGAGGCGCGCGAGTCGATGGGCGGCACCTGGGACCTCTTCCGCTACCCCGGCATCCGCTCGGACTCCGACATGTTCACGCTCGGCTACTCGTTCAAGCCCTGGCGCGGGGAGAACTCGATCACCGACGGCGAGTCGATCCTCGACTACATCCGCGAGACCGCGCAGGAGTACGGGGTGGAGGACAGGGTCCGCTTCGGCCACAAGGTCGTCGCCGCCGAGTGGTCGAGCGCCGAGGCGCGCTGGACCGTCCGCGCCGAGCGCGGCGGCGAGACGGTCGAGATCACCTGCGACTGGCTCTACGGCTGCACCGGCTACTACCGCTACGACGAGGGCTTCACGCCGAAGTTCGAGGGCGCCGAGCGCTTCGAGGGGGAGATCGTCCACCCGCAGCACTGGCCCGAGGACCTCGACTACGACGGCAAGCGCGTGGTCGTGATCGGCAGCGGCGCGACCGCGATGACGCTGGTGCCGGCGATGGCCGAGCGCGCCGCGCAGGTGACGATGCTGCAGCGCTCGCCGACCTACGTGATCTCCCGGCCCGCCCGCGACGCGGTCGCCCACGCGCTGCGGCGCCTGCTGCCGGAGAAGGTCGCCTACACGGCGACGCGCTGGAAGAACGTCTTCCTGATGCTCGCCAGCTACAAGATCTCCCGCCGCTGGCCCGGGGCGATCAAACGGATCATCCGCAAAGCGCTCGAGCGGGACCTGCCCAAGGGCTACGACATCGACACCCACTTCAAGCCGCGCTACAACCCCTGGGACGAGCGCCTCTGTGTCGTGCCCGACGCCGACCTCTTCGACGCGATCAAGAGCGGCAAGGCCGAGGTCGTCACCGACCGCATCGAGACCTTCACCGAGAAGGGCATCCGCCTCCAGTCCGGGCGGGAGCTCGAGGCCGACGTCATCGTCACGGCCACGGGCCTCAACCTCCTCGTCCTCGGGGGGATGCAGATACTCCTCGACGGCCAGGAGAAGCAGATGTCCGAGACCGTCGGCTAAAAGGGGATGATGTTCAGCGGCATCCCCAACCTGAACCTGGCGCTCGGCTACACCAACGCCTCCTTCACCCTCAAGACCGACCTCGTCGCCGACTACATCTGCCGCCTCCTCAAGCACATGGACGCGCACGGCTTCCGCGTCGCCACCCCCAAGGCGCCCGCCCCCACGGTCGAGACCGAACCCTTCATCGACCTCAAGTCCGGCTACGTCCTCCGCTCCCTCGACCAGCTCCCCAAGCA
>DASZDI010000461.1:0-3276 GCA_035942135.1 Solirubrobacterales bacterium
GACGCCTCAGGGCTGACCGGCTCGGCTCCATGCTGAGTACCGGGAGATCCCCACCGGCTCCCGACGCGCCGGCAGGGAGACGCCGAAGCTCTCTGGTTGTCACGGAAGTCGTGGTTCCTTTGTCGTGTATCAGCGGACAAAGGAACCGCAGATCGCCGGGGGCGCCATCGGCCCTCCCGGGGCGACGAAGCGGCGCTTCAGAGCGGGGCGCCGGAGCGGTTCGGCAGTTCCTGCTGGACCAGCAGCGTCAGGGTGCCGCCGACGATCAGCAGGGCGACGTTGATGCCGAGGACGACCAGGGCCCCGAGGGCGTGCTCGATGCCGCCGCCGCCGAGGGCGACGCCGAGGTAGGCGGAGGCGGGGATCGTCGTCACCGAGATCGCCACCCCGACGGCGCTGCTGGCGCGGGTCTCGAAGGAGAGCATCCCGGCGACCCCGGCCGCGAGGGCGATCAGCACCGTCGAGTAGTCGGTCTGGGCGAGCGTGGCGAGGCTGCTCTGCTCGACCTCGAAGCCGTCGGGGAGGAAGCCGGTCACCTTCAGCAGGCCGCTGACCACCGCCGCGGTGACGACGACGAGGCCGAGGCCGAGGGTGAGCGTGGCGAAGGCGTGCCAGGCGAGGTCGCGGTTGCCGCCGACCAGCCCGACCGAGGTGGCGCAGATCGGCAGCAGGTCGGGGCTGACCGCCATCGCGCCGACGATCAGGATCGGGCTGCTCTCGATCACGCCGAGCGCGGCGATCACCCCGGCGACGCTGATCAGCGCCAGGTAGCGGGCCAGCGGGCGCGAGTTGGCGCGCGCCTGGCCCATCACTTCGACCCAGGCGAAGCCGTCATCGGCTTCGCCGTGGTCGTGGCGGTGCTGCGGGGCGACCACCTCGACCTTGGTGAGGACGTAGTCGTCGACGCCGATCCCCAGCCGTCGGATCTCCTCGACGAGCCGGT
Organism: Solirubrobacterales bacterium; assembly: GCA_035942135.1. Lineage (GTDB taxonomy): Bacteria > Actinomycetota > Thermoleophilia > Solirubrobacterales > 70-9 > VAYN01. The sequence continues at coordinate 944 of DASZDI010000461.1, forward strand.
CGGCGCAGTTCGGTTCGACGTCGGCGACGAAGACGTAGGAGCGGGAGTGCGTCGACTCGTCGACCTGCTGCGCCACCCGGCTGATGCCCTCGAGCTCGCGCAGCAGGGAGGTGAACTCGTCCGCCCGGTGGTGGGGGACGGAGGAGCGGAGCCTCAGCATCCCCGCATCAGGAAACGAGCTTCAAGACCTTGAAGGAGCGGTCGCCTTTGGGCGTCTCGACGACCACCGTTGAGCCCACCCGCGCGTCCATCAGGGCGCGGCCGATCGGCGACTCCGCCGAGAGGCGGCCTGCGGCGAAGTCGGCCTCGGTCGAGCCGACCAGGGTCCAGACGACGGCCTCGCCTTTGGACTCGTCGAGCACCTCGGCGCTGCGGCCGAAGGAGAAGATGTCGCTGTCGAGCTCGGAGACCTCGACGACCACCGCGTTGCGCAGTCGCTCCTGCAGCCGCTTGATCCGCGTCTCCATGTGCGCCTGGTCCTCTTTGGCGACGTGGTACTCGGCGTTCTCCTTGAGGTCGCCCTCCTCGCGGGCGACCTTGATCCGCTCCGCCATCTTCAGCCGCGCCGGCCCTTCCAGCTCGGCCAGTTCGGCTTTCAGCTCTTCGATCCCGGCCTGGGTTATCGGCTCACCCGACTGCTCCTGTGCGCTCATGCCGCAAGCGTGGCAGAAAAGAGCCCGGGCCGTCCCTTGGAAGGGGGCCCGGGCTCAGGTTTCTCCGCCGGGACACTCAGCGCATTCGCCGTCCATGGTTCAGCGCTGGGGACGGGGGAGGGTGTCGCCGAGGATCAGCCGCGCCCGGTAGAAGAGCGCCTCGTCGGCCCCGTTCAGCACCGACTCCCGGTTGTCGGTCTGCGTGGTCCGGTTCTGCCCGGTCCCGGCGGGGTACTCGTCCCGCACCAGCCCGGCCAACCGCCCCCTCGAGCGGAACGTCGTGGTCGCCACTCTTTTGGTCACTTTGTCTCCTTTCCGTATTTGTAGATCAACTAAGTCAAGAATAACAAAAGAGAACGACGAGGGGGAGAGTGGGCGCCCCTGAGCCCTTAGATCAGGGATGGCTGCTGATCTGCTCTACAAAGTCGCCTACGACGAGGCGGTACGAGCCCTGTCCGAGCAACAGGGCGTAATCGACAGCTTGCGCTCCCGCGCGGGGCTCCTCTTCTCGGCCGCTGCCATCACGACCTCGTTCTTAGGCGCCCAGGCTCTACGAGGGGGCGGCTCGACTCTCGCCTCATGGCCGGCATTGCTCTGCTTCGTTGCGGTGGCCGGGGCATCCATCGCTGTCTTCTGGCCGCGGAGATGGGAGGTCACGGCCGATCCTCGCCACGTGATCGAGTCCTATGTCGAGTCCGCGGAGCCCGTCTCGGTAGAGAATCTGCACCGAGACCTTTCGCTCCACATGCACAACAGCTATCTGGAGAACCACGAAGGACTCGAACAGCTTGCTCTCTTCCTCCGGGTCGCCGGCTGCTTTCTGACCCTGGAGGTGGTCCTGTGGATAATCGCCATCGCAACGAGGCATTAGGATTTCCCCTATGACGAAACCCAAGGCACCCGCGTCCGGGCCGCAGCCGATACGACCAAGTCCGATGCAGGCGATGGAGTCTCCGCTGTCCCTCCGGGAGACGATCAGGCTCTTGACGCCTCGCCGGTTCAGGCGATCGTCGCGCGGCGACCGCTCTGCCTAGCGGCTAGCTGCGTCGAGATGCGGCGAACAGGGCGGGGCGTCACCCGGCAAGAAGACGCCCCACCCCGTCACCTCTTCAAACGGCTGCAGGTATCTCTGCGTCGCCGCCGTCCTGAGACCCATGGGGAGTCGAGGCCCCATGGTGGTCGGACGACGACGAACCGTTGAAGCTTTTTGCCTGGACCGGGCGCAGGTAGGCGATCTGGCCCTCGCGCAGCTCGAGCTTCTGAAGCTCGGCGCGGGTGAGCTGCGCCCAAATCTCGGTGCCGTCGGAGAGGATGAGCTCGATGCGAACCTCGAAGCCGAGGGTGACGATCCGCTGCACCATGCCCTCCTGGGTGCGCTCGTCGGGGTCGTGCACGATTTCCATGTCGTGCGGCCGCACGAAGTGGTCGCCGAGCCGGTTGACCTCGCCGACGAAGCTCATCACGAACTCATTGGCGGGGTGGTCGTAGAGTTCGTCGGCGGTTCCCGACTGCTCGACCCGGCCGTTGTTCATCACCACCAGCTGCTCGGCGACGTCCATCGCCTCCTCCTGGTCGTGGGTGACGAAGATCGTGGTCACGTGCATCTCCTCGTGGAGGCGCCGCAGCCAGGTGCGCAGGTCCTTGCGGACCTTGGCGTCGAGGGCGCCGAAGGGCTCGTCG
>DASZDI010000462.1:0-4916 GCA_035942135.1 Solirubrobacterales bacterium
GAGCAACGCCTCACCGGCCTAGACGGCGAGCGCCGCCTCTCCGAATGGCGCATCCACTCCGACACCGTGCGCATGCTCGACGGCCTCCTCCAAGAGGTCCGGGGGATCGCAGACCGGCTGGAAGGTGGCGGGCAGCAGCACCGCTAGCGGGGGCCGGGCGTCACCCGGCCCCCGCCGAGATTCACGAACGCTCAGCTATCCGACGTGCATCGCGAAGCCGTCGTGGGACACGGTGAGATTGCCGGTATAGGTCGCGTTTTCAACAGTTGTGTTGCCGGTGAAGGGGCAAAAGAATTCTCCCGAATCTGTGAGGATTGCTTGGATTCCCCCGACTGTGGCTTCTCCTTTGATCTTGCCTACTCCTTCTACGGCTACGTTCGTCAATTTCACATCTGACTTTCCGGTGAACGGAGGAACGTGGATAACACATGCTCCTCCTGACTGGTTGATTGTGACTTCTTTACCGCTCGGACACACCAAGTCCACGGTTGCGATTGTGGTGGCTTCACCAAGATGGAGCAGGTAATGACATCCGTTCATTTCGACGACGGCAATGAGTCCGGCGCTGGTGCATTCTTTGTACGTCGGAGACAATGTCGCTGTTGACGACGAGGTCACCTGCGTTTCACCGGAAAATGACGCTTGTTTGCAGCGAGTTTCGTGCCCATCAGCTACGAAGGCATGTTGTTCGGATACAACCTGATCTCCGGAGTAGACAGCCATCAGTGTGAAGTCGGTGGCAGACGCCGCTGACGCGCCAGCGGCACTAACGGCAAGCACTGCAAAAAGCGCCATGGACAGGGACTTGAGCTTGCGAGTCATTGCTCGCTCCTTTCGTGAGGGGACCCACGGAGGAGTAACCCTCCCCCTGCGAGAGGTCAAGCAAGAGCGCGCCGAGGGCCCGACGCGATCTTTACCGCCGGCGGTTACCCCTGCAACGGCTTGAAGTCACTCTGCGCGCGCACCTGACGACGCGCGCAGAATCGCGCGTCGTCAGGGCTGAGTCACTCGGTCGAGATACTCGGGTCCGCCTGGACCTTGAGCGGGACGATCATCAGAAAGTTGCTGGTCGCGTCGGCGGCCAGGTCGAGGACGCGGTCGGCCTCTTCGTTCTGGTCGGTCGCTCGGAGTTCCTCGGCGTAGCTGTTCGTGAGGTCGTCGATGTCGATCAGGGCCTCGGCGTCGAGGTCCTTGAGTTCGACTTTGGCACCCCGGCCGAGGCGGCGTTCGATCGCGGCGCGGTCGATGCCGAAGGCGTTGTGGCGGACGTAGACGCGGCCGCCGGTCATGCCGGCGCAGGCCCAGGGGCCGATGTCGCCGAGGACGATCGCCCGCCCCGAGGTCATGTACTCGAAGGCGAAGCCCTTGGCGTTGGCGCGGTTGGCGAGGGAGCCGCGGCTGTCGTCGATGTCCTGCTCGGGCTCGCCCGCGAGAACCACATCGGCCCCGGAGAGGCGGATGCAGAAGCGCGAGTCGGCCGAGCCCTGGACGTAGAGCCTGCCGCGCTGGGCGCCGTAGGCGAAGGACTTGCCGACGGAGCCGTTGAGGCGCTGCCCCTTCGCGCCCTTGCCCTTGAGGATCGCGATCGAGCCGCCGAGCATCGTCTTGCCGACGCCGTCCTGGGCGCCGCCCTCGACGCGGATCGAGACGCCGTAGGAGTTGAACGCCCCCAGCCCCTGGCCGGCGACGGAGCCGCCGTTGAACTCGAGGCTCGCCAGCACGTCGTCGGTCGACTCGGGGCCGTCTCCGAAGATCCGCGAGCGGGCGATCGCCCCGGAGAGCTCGGTCCCGAGCACCCGGTCGTTGGCGTCGGTCGCCCGCGGGAACATGCTGCGGACGGTGCCGCCGGAGCAGACTTCCGGCGCCAGCGCGGCGATCTGGGTCGAGGCCTGCTTCTCCTCCATCCGGATCGGCCGGGCCATGACCAAGCCCGCTTCGGCGCGCGCCTCGACCTCCTCCTCGACCGGCAGGTCGAGGGGTTCGAGGTCGAGGAACTCCTCCAGCGGCGTGATCAGCGGCGCCAGGTCGATGCTGTCCTTGGCCGCGACCTGCTCCAGCAGGTCGTAGCGGCCGACCAGGTCCTGGGCGCGTTCGTAGCCGAGCGAGGCGACCACCTGCTTGACCTCCTCGCCCATCGAGGCGAAGAAGCGGGCGCAGCTTTCGGCGGCGCGGTCGACCTCCTGCGGGGTGAACTTCTTCAGCCCGTGGGCCTGCGCTTCTTCGGGCGTCTCGATCTGGGTCGCGATGCCGACGTGGCAGGTGTCGAGCTGGCAGCCGCGGCAGATCGTGCAGCCGATCGAGACCATCGCCAGGGTGCCGAAGCCGACCCGGTTGGCCCCCATGCAGTGCAATTTGACGATGTCGTGGCCGGTCCGGTAGCCGCCGTCGGCCCAGATCTCGACCCGGTTGCGCAGCCCGGCCTCCATCAGCGCCCGATGCACGGCGCGGGTGCCGATGTCGCTCGGCAGCCCGACGTGGCGCAGCGCGTGCTGGCGCGCCGCGCCGGTCCCGCCCTCGAAGCCGGAGAGGGTGATGATGTCCGCCCCCGCCTTGGCGATCCCGAGCCCGATCGTGCCGATGTTCGGCACCACCGGCACCTTGACCGAGACCCGCACGTCCGGGTTGACGGTCTTCAGCTCGTCGATCAGCTCGGCCAGGTCCTCGATCGAGTAGAGGTCGTGGTTGTTGGAGGGCGAGATCAGGTCGGTGCCGGGCGCGGCGTTACGCGCGGCGGCGACCTTCTCGGAGACCTTCTTGCCGGGCAGGTGGCCTCCCTCCCCGGGCTTGGCGCCCTGGCCGATCTTGATCTCGGCGACGTAGGAGCTGTTCAGCATCTCCGCCGAGACGCCGAAGCGCCCCGAGGCGACCTGCTGCCCGCGCCAGTTGCGGTACCGCCCGTACATGTCGCGGATCTCGCCGCCCTCGCCGTTGATGCAGAGGATGTTGGTCGCCTTCGCCGCGTCCGCGTAGGCGCGGAAGGCCGGCTCCGACTGCGAGCCGAAGCTCATCGAGGAGATCACGATCGGGTAGTCGTGGTGGCCGACCCCGGCGTCGACGTTGCTCGGGCTGACCGGCTCGCGGTCGCCCTTCAGCGCCATGATGTGGCGCATCGAGATCGGGTTCTGCTTCTCCAGGTCGCGGACTTTCTCCGAGTATTCCTCGTAGGTGCCGGTCCCGTTCGCGGTCGCGATCGCGGCCTTGTAGACCTTCGGGTAGAAGCGGAACGTCTTCGCCGGTTTCGCCGCTTCGTCGTCGCCGCTGAGAGCGTGGGCGCGGGCGTTGGTGTCCTCGTCGAGCTCGGCGAAGCCGGTCCCCGCCTTGTCGGAGGCGGCGAAGCAGTCGGTCTGGAAGATCTCCGCCAGCTCCGGCTTGATCCCGATCGAGCTGAACTGGCGCGAGTAGCCGCGGACCTCGTGGATGCCGATCGTCGAGATCACTTTCTCGATCCCTTTGCGCAGGGCCGCGCAGAGGTTGGAGACGTCGGACTCGTAGTCCTCGACGCAGATCACCTCGACCATCGTGTACGGGCAGACGCCGTTGGCGCCGAGCCCGAGGGCGAGCATCACGTCGTGGACGTTGCGGATCGCCGCCGAGCGCAGGACGATGCCGCAGCGCCGCCGCAGGTTCTCCTCGCCGCGCTCGACTTTGAACTGCTTCAGCGCCTGGTCGATCGCCGAGGTCGCCAGGTGCGGGTCGAGGTAGCGCCGCTGGGCGTCGTAGACGGTGCGGTCGGTGAGGACCAGCAGCTCGCAGCCGTTGCGGGCCTTCTTCACCGCTTCCTGCTTGACCCGCTCGATCGCGCCCTTGGTGGTCTCGGACTCGAGCAGGGAGATGTCGACGGCGGCGGCGCGGCCGCGGAACTCCTCCCAGAGATCCTCGAGCAGGTAGGTGTCGTGATTGCGGGCGATCGCCCGGTAGGCCTTGTCGGCGAGCGGCGCCAGGCCGTGGTGGCCGCCGAGGACGACCGGGAAGCCGAGTTCGACGGTGCCCGTGTCCTCGCCCGCGTTGTCGAGCGAGGGACGCCGCCCGAACAGGGTCCGGGTCGAGAAGTGCTCCATCTCGCGTTCGCGGTCGATTGCCGGGTTGGTGACGACGGCGACCGTCTCCTTGAAGTAGTCGGCGAGGTTCTGGCGCTCGGGCGAGAGCGCCGCGAGCGGGCCGTCGTAGCCGAGCGAGCCGACCGGCTCGGACCCGTTGGAGGCCATCTGCTGGACGAGTTTGACGTCGTCGCGCTGCCAGCCGAAGCCGGCGAGGACGCGGTCGGAGACCTTGACCGGCTCCTCGGGGCCGGCGTCGGAGTAGCCGGGGACGTCGTTGCCCTCGAGCGGGCCGCCGGTCTCCAGGGCGCGGTCGTAGCCGGCCGCGCTCTCGACGCCGTTGCGTCGCAGCCAGCTGTCGCGGACGATCCGCAGCATCTCGTCGCGCGGGTGCAGGGCGGACTCGCGCTCGGCGCGGTCGATCAGGACCAGGACCTTCTCGCCGGGGGCGAGCGGCTTCGGCTCGGAGACCATCTTCGCGACCGAGACGACGCCGGGCTCGGAGCTGAAGACGTAGTCGTCCTCGGTCTCGACCTGCCAGAGCGGGCGCAGGCCCATCGCGTCGGCGGAGAAGACGCACTCGTCGGCGTGGCGGGCGATCAGCGCCACCGGGCCCTGGGCGAACGGGCCCATCGTCTGGTGCAGGTAGAGGTAGAAGCTGTGCAGGTCCTCGGGGAGGCCGCGGATCTCCTCGATGATCGGCGGCAAGACCATCTCCATCGCCTCGGCGAGGCTGAAGCCCTCGCGGCTGACGAGGGTGTCGATGGTGCGGTTGAGGTCCTGCGAGTCCGAGGAGCCGGGCTGGATCGGCACCGCCAGCATCTTCGCCTCCTGGCGCAGCTGCTGGATCGTGTTGATCTCGCCGTTGTGGCCGAGGAC
>DASZDI010000463.1:0-4065 GCA_035942135.1 Solirubrobacterales bacterium
CTATAAGGGCGACGACTTCGAGCGAGCGGTGACCGACCAACTGGACTTCCTGCGCCGGCACGTCCCGGCGCCCGGCCCCTAGGAGGGATTGGCGAAACCCCCGCGCACGCCTGGCGGCGGCGGACACTGCGGCGCTCACCGGCCGCACACGCGGGTTTCGCCAATCCCTCCTAGTCGCCCATCCCCTCCATCAGGTTCTCGAGGAAGCTCTTTTTCTTCGACTTCTTGGGCTTGTGGGACTTCTGCTCGCGCCGCTCGTCGTGGTCGCGGGGCGGGCGGTCCTCGTAGCCGCGGTCGGAGTACTCGCGCTCGTAGTGGGAGCTCTCGGCGTCGATCAGCCGGTCGAGCTCGCCGCGGTCGAGGAAGATGCCGCGGCACTCGCCGCACTGGTCGACGGTGACGCCGTTGCGCTCGTAGTTGCGCATCGAGCCGCCGCACTTGGGACAGGTCAGGGTCTGGGTGGGTCCGTTCATGCTCCTAACCTACCCGGCGGCGAATGCTCAAAAAGATTTGAGAAACAAGCTAGATTCTGTTAGGACTGACACCAACCGGTGGGACGAGGGGCCGGCAGGCGGGGTCTTACGAGGGAGGCAACATGAAGCACCTGAAGATCCTCGGCCTGTGCCTTTTGGGCGCGCTGGCCGCGATGGCAGTGATGGGAGCGGGAACGGCGTCGGCGACGAAGCTGTGCTCGGTCAACACCTCACCATGTCCCGCCGGCAACACCTACCTGAAAGGCACCGCGATCAAAGCGCAACTGGTCTCCGGCGGCAAATCGGTGATGAGCTCCGGATTCGTCACCATCACCTGCACGGAATCGACGATGAGCGGCAAAACCACCAGCGACGGCGGCGCCGGGTCGGTCACCGGCTCGATCAGCTCTGTCACCTGGAAAAACTGCACCTCGGGGCTCGGCGCCTGCACGGCCTCGGCGCTGAACACGCCCTGGCCCGCCGAGGTCAGCGGCAGCGGCGGCAACGGCTCGATGAGCATCACCAAAGCGGGTGGGAAATTCACCTGCGGCGGCACCACCTGCGAATACGAAGCGAGCAAAGCCTCGGTCTCGGTGAGCGGCGGCAACCCGGCGAGGATCAAAGCCGGCAACGTCAGCTTCAGCAAGATCGGCGGAGGCTTCCTCTGCTCCTCGACCGCATCGTGGTCGTCCGAATACGAAGCGACCGCACCGAAACCGCTGTTCGTCGTCAGCGGCTAGGCGGATCGACGGCCGACACGCCCGGGCGCTATAGCGTCTGGGCGTGGACGTCGTCTGGACCCTGCTCGGGATCGCCCTGATCCTCGTCGCCCTGCGCGACATCTTCGACGTCCTCTTCCACCCGACCGGGCGCGGGATCGTCGCCCGGCGGATCGTGCGCGGCGTCTCCACGCTCGCTCGGCGCCTGCCGGGAGGCAGCGGCACCGTCGGCCTGCTCTCCGGGCCGCTCGGCTACATCGCCGTGGTCGGCGCCTGGGCGACGCTGCTGGCGGTCGGCTGGGCGCTGGTCTTCATGCCGCAGCTGCCGGGCGGCTTCACCTTCGACCCCGGCCTCGACCCGGCCGCGCACTCCGGCTTCGTCGACGCGCTCTACGTCTCGCTGGTCAACCTCACCAGCCTCGGCTACGGCGACATCTCGCCGGCCTCGCCGCTGCTGCGGGTCCTCGGGCCGCTGGAGACGATCTTCGGCCTCGGCCTGCTGACCGCGAGTATCTCCTGGCTGATCTCGATCTACAACGCGATCTCCCGCCGCGACTCGCTCGCCCACGAGGTCCACCTCGCCAAGGAGACGGAGGAGCGGCTGGGGGAGAAGCTGGCCGACGCCGACCCGGAGCTGCTGGCGACGATGCTGGCGAGCTTCGCCGAGCAGCTGATCCGCGCCCGCCGCGACCTGATCCACTTCCCGATCACCCACTACTTCCGCACCGAGGACGAGGAGCGGGCGCTGGCCGGCCTGCTGCCCTTCCTCGCCTCGCTGGTCGAGGAGGCGGGCGAGGAGGGCCGCCCGCACGCGCTGCGGGTGCGGGCCGAGATCCTGCGGATGGCGATCGACGACTTCGCCGAGACCCTGCGGGCCCGCCTCCGCTTCCCCGGCGACAGCACCGAGGAGACGCTCGAGCACTACCAGTCCGAGCACGGCCGCTGAGGTCGTAAGGGGAGGGTGTACACACATGTGTACACTGCAAACCATGGCCAAGATCGTCCCCGTCCGAGAGCTGCGCAGCAACCTCAGCAGCCTGCTCGACCAGGTCAGCGATCGGCGCGACCACGTCGTGGTCACCCGCAACGGCTCGCCGGCGGCCGCGCTGATCCCGATCGACGAGTACGAGGCGCTCGAGGAGACGGCCGAGGTGCTCTCCGACTCGGAGGCGCTGGCGGCGCTCGAGGAGGGGCTGGCGGAGATCGCCCGCGACGAGGTGGTCTCGCGGGCCGACCTTCGCACCGAGCTTGCCGAGCGCCGCGCCTCCGCTCGCTGACCCTTGGCGCGCCTGGTCCTCGCGCGCCGCGCCCGGCGTGAGCTGCTCGAGCTGGGGCGGCCGCTGATCGACGCGATCGAGGACGCGCTGGGCCTGCTCGAGCGCGAGCCCGAGGCCGGGCACGCCCTGCGAGGAAGGCTGCACGGCCTGTACTCGCTGCGGGTCGGCTCCTACCGGATCCTCTACCAGCTGACCGACGAGGGGCGGACCGTGCGGGTTGCCGCGATACGTCACCGCTCGGTCGTCTACCAGGGCGATCCCCGCTGATCCATCGATACGGCGAGGGGGGGTCCGGGTAGCCGGGGGCCAGTGAATCCGACCGGCCAGCTTTTCCGACGTCTCTCCCGGCTGCGGGGGAAGCGGGTCTTCCACCCGTTCGGGGTCGGCTTCGCGGCGCGGCTGACGCCGCTGGGGGAGGGCGGTGCCGGGGCGGCCATGTTCGAACGCGAGGCCGAGGCGCAGGTGCGACTCTCGCGCTCGTTCGGGCTGCCGGAGTGGGCGCCGGACCCGTGTGGGCTCGCCTTCCGCGTCCCCGACGCCTACGGGCCGGGGCGCCACCAGGACCTGCTGCTGGTCAGCTCGGCGGCGCCGCCCGGCGGTCGGCACACGCTGCTGCCCAGCCGCGGCTTCTGCGACCGGCCCTACTCGTGCGTCCTGCCCTACCGGCTGCGGGGGGAGACGGTGATGATCGGGGCGCGGGCCTCGGCCCCCGGGCCGGGGCCGAAGCTGAGGGACCTCGCCGAGCGCGAGGTCGGCGGCCTCGAGTTCGAGCTGGCCGTCGCCGGTCTCAAGGACGAGTGGCGGCCCGCCGCGCGGCTGACGCTCGGGGAGCGGCTGCCGAGCGAGCGGACCGAGCGGCTCGATCTCGACCCGACCAACTGCGGCGGCGGCCTCGAGCCCGCGGGGCTGCTGAACAGGCTGCGCGGCCCCGCCTACGCCGGCAGCCAGGCGGGGCGGGAGGCCGCGTACAGGCAGCACGGCCTGCCCGAACGCAGAAACCCTTGATCTGCGGCTGATTTGTCCCCGTACTCACTGGGTACCACTCGGTTGAAGTCCTTAACCGGTCCCCCCATATAAGGAGCGAGAAAGAATGGCCGACGACACCTACCGCCGCGACAACGATTCCACGCCCGCCCGTCTCTACGCCGGCCTGATCGGCGCGACGCTGCTGGTGGCGGGCATCATCGGCTTCTTCTACAGCGCCTCGTTCGGCAGCCCCGGTGAGAAGGACGCCGTGCTCGGCATCCTCGAGGTCAACGGCTGGCACAACCTCGTCCACCTTGCCAGCGGCGCCCTCGGCCTGCTCGCCTTCGCCTCCGGCCCTGCCGCCTCCCGCACCTACGCCCTCGCCTTCGGCGTCGTTTATATCCTCGTGGCGATTTGGGGCTTCATCATCGGCAGCGGCGACTCGATCCTCAGCATCATCCCGGTCAACACCGAGGACAACATCCTGCACCTGATCCTCGGCGTGCTCGGCATCGGCGCCTACGCGGCAAGCGACCCGGAGGCCCAGGAGCGCAACCGGACGACCGGCACCGGAGCCGGCGACCGGACCGCCGCCCGCCGGGCCACCTGACCTTCGCGCGGCGTTCGTCC
>DASZDI010000464.1:0-6452 GCA_035942135.1 Solirubrobacterales bacterium
CGACGCTCGGGCTGTGGACCTCCGCGAACACGAAGGAGATCGCGCGCACCAGCCGGCTCGTGTCGCGGCTGACCGGCTACGTGGTGCAGCCGAACAAGGCGATCGTCGGCCGCAACGCCTTCGCACACGAGGCGGGCATCCACCAGGACGGCGTGCTGAAGGAGCGCAGCACCTACGAGATCATGGACGCGACCGAAGTCGGCCTGGAGTCGAACTCGATAGTGCTCGGCAAGCACTCCGGCCGCCACGCGCTGAAAGACGCGCTGGAGCAGCTGGGCTTCAAAGTCGAGGGCAACGCGCTCAACTCCGCCTTCAAGGCCTTCAAGGAGGTCGCGGACCGCAAGAAGCAGGTGACCGCCCTGGACCTGGAGGCGATCGTCTCCGACGAGATGCGCGAGCGCTCCGACGCCCACGAGCTGGCCTGGTTCGAGGTCGAGGCGGGCTCCCGCCGCGAGCCGAAGGCGAAGGTGGCGGTGACCCTGCCCTCCGGCCGGGAGTCGGTGGGCGAGTCGAGCGGCGACGGCCCTGTCGATGCGATCTTCCAGGCGATCCAGGACGCGGTCGAGGCCGAGTGTGAGCTGGTCCAGTACACGGTCGAGGCGGTGACCGGAGGCGAGGACGCCCTCGGCGAGGTGACCGTGATGCTCCGAGCGGCGGGCCGCCTGGCCACCGGCCAGGGCGTGGCCACCGACATCCTCGAGGCCAGCGCCCGCGCCTACGTCCGCGCTCTGTCCAACGCCCTCGAAGGCGCGGCGACGCGTGAGGCGGAGGCGGCTACGGCCGAGTCGGCGGTGGAAAGGACGCCCGGGCCGTAGTAGGCGCGGGTGACCCTCCCACAGAGGCCGTCGCGCAGCTGATCGTCTCCCTGGGCGCGGATTGTGGGTCCGGAGCCTCTGCGGGAGGGTCACCCGCGCCTGTCACGCCCCACGCGCGCCTTTCGTCTGGGAGTTGGCGCGAAGCGCGCGCCACACGCGCGACGTTTCCGGGCAGCCTCAGCGGCATGCCTGCCGAGTCCGCGAAAACCATTCCTGGAGGAGGTTTTTCGCGGACTCGCGATGACGACCGCTCGCTGGCGGCGCTCGCAGAGCAACAGCATGGGATGGTCTCGCGTCGTCAGCTGATCGAAGCGGGGTGGAGCGCAGGTGCGATCGAGAAGCGCGTGCGCTCTGATCGCTTGCACCGACTCCACGCGGGCGTCTATGCCGTGGGCCATCGCGTGGTTTCGAGGGAGGGACGATGGATGGCGGCAGTGCTGGCCTCCGGGCCCGAAGCCGTCCTGAGTCACTGGTCCGCGGCGGCGCTTTGGATGATCCGGCCGAACTCCCGATCGGCGATCGACGTCACCACCCCAGGGAAGAGCCGCTCTTGGGACGGAATCCGGCGCCACCACAAAGCGCTTCCCGACGACGAGCACACGGTGGAGGAAGGCATCCCGGTGACGACCGTCCCGCGGACGATCCTTGACCTGGCAGCGACGGAGCCGGTCGATGTGGTCGCATCCCTTCTACGGGAGGCGGAATACCGCCGTCTCTACGACCGCCTCTCACTTCGCGACCTGGTCGAGCGCTACCCGAGAAGACGTGGGGTGAGGAAGGTACGGGCGGCGCTGGAGCGTCTGAAGGAAGAACCCTCTGGTCGCAAGCGCAGTCGCCTGGAGGAGCGGTTTGCGCCGTTCCTGCGCCACCACCACTTGCCCCTACCTCGCTTCAACGACTGGATCATGGCGGGAGACAGGCGCTACCAGGTGGACTGCCATTGGGCGGGAACCGGGCAGATCGTCGAGCTCGACGGGTGGGAGGGACACGGCACTCGCTCTTCCTTTCGCGAAGACCGCGCCCGGGACCGCATCCTCCGCGTCGCCGGTTACGCGGTCACGCGCATCACCTGGAACCAGCTTGACGACGAACCAAAGGCAGTTGCCGCCGACCTGCGAGCGCTCCTTTACAAGCGTCCGTGATAACGTACAGCGCAATGGCAAGCGTCGCTTCCAGCGCCACGGCTTCTGAAGCCACCCCCAGGGACTCCGCCGCCGCAACTGTCGGCCCGCGCATCCATGCGCTGCGCGATGCGATGGGGTTCTCGCTCCGCGACCTCGCCGAGCGCTCGGGCGTCAGCGCGCCGATGCTCTCGCAGGTCGAGCGGGGGGAGACCAGCCCGACCCTGGCCGTCGCCGGGAAGATCGCCGCCGGCCTCGAGCTGACGCTCTCGCAGCTGCTGCGCCTCGACGAGGGGCAGCACGTCGCGATCAGCCGCGCCGCGAGCCGCCGCCATTCCGAGCGCGGGGGGCACCGCTTCGAGGAGCTGACGCCGCCGCTGCCGGGGCAGCGCGCCGACGTCTCGCTGCACGTCCTCGAGCCCGGCGCCGGCACCGGCGGCCGCGAGGACCCGCCGATGCACGAGCCGGGCAGCCGCGAGACCGCCGTCGTCCTCGCCGGCACCCTGGCGCTGGTCGTCGACGGCAGCCGCCACCAGCTTCAAGAGGGGGACAGCGTCACCTTCGACGCCGACCTTCCCCACCACTTCGAGAACGAAGGCCAGGAGGCGACCCGCTTCCTCGCCGTGATCGCCGCCGGCCTCAGGAGGTCCTAACCGCAATGCCGCAAACCATGTTCGACAAGATCTGGGAGTCCCACGAGGTCTCGCCGGGGCTGATCTACATCGACCTGCACCTGGTCCACGAGGTCACCTCGCCGCAGGCCTTCGACGGTCTCCGCCTGGCCGGCCGCAAGGTCCGCCGCCCGGACAAGACCCTCGCCACCGCCGACCACAACACGCCGACCGACGGCACCATGGCCGCGCGCCTGATCGCCGACCAGCTCTCCCGCGTCCAGGTCGAAACCCTGGAGCGCAACTGCGAGGAGTTCGGCATCCCGGTCTACTCGCTCGGCTCCGACCGCCAGGGGATCGTCCACGTGATCGGCCCGGAGCTGGGCGTCACCCAGCCGGGGATGACGATCGTCTGCGGCGACAGCCACACCTCCACCCACGGCGCCTTCGGGGCGCTGGCCTTCGGCATCGGCACCTCCGAGGTCGAGCACGTCCTCGCGACCCAGTGCCTGGTCCAGAAACGGCCGAAGACGATGCGGATCTCCTACACCGGTGAGCTGCGCCCGGGGGTCACGCCGAAGGACCTGATCCTGGCGACGATCGGCCGCCTCGGCACCGGCGGCATGACCGGCTACGCGGTCGAGTACGCGGGCCCCGCGATCGAGGCGCTGGGGATGCCCGGCCGGATGACGATCTGCAACATGACGATCGAGGGCGGCGGCCGCGCCGGGATGATCGCCCCCGACGAGACCACCTTCGAGTGGGTCAAAGGCCGCCCGGCCGCGCCCGGCGACTTCGCCGCGGCGATGGCCCGCTGGCGGGAGCTGCCGACCGACCCCGGCGCCAGCTTCGACACCGAGGTCGAGATCGACGCCTCCGGGATCTCGCCGATGGTCACCTGGGGCACCAACCCCGGCCAGGTGATCGAGGTCACCGACCGCGTCCCCGACCCGACCGAGCTGGACTCGCCCGCCGACCGCGAAGCGGCCGAACGCGCCCTCGCCTACATGGGCCTGGAGGCCGGCACGCCGATGACCGAGGTCGCCCCGGAACGGGTCTTCATCGGCTCCTGCACCAACTCGCGGATCGAGGACCTGCGCGAGGCCGCCGAGATCGTCGACGGCCGCAAGGTCGCCGGCTCGGTGCGGGCGATGGTCGTCCCCGGCTCCCAGCAGGTCAAGAAGGCCGCCGAAGCCGAGGGCCTCGACGAGGTCTTCCGCAGCGCCGGCTTCGAATGGCGCGAGGCCGGCTGCTCGATGTGCCTGGGGATGAACCCCGACACGCTCGACGAAGGCGAGCGCTGCGCCTCGACCTCGAACCGCAACTTCGAGGGACGCCAGGGCAAGGGCGGCCGCACCCACCTCGTCAGCCCGAAAATGGCCGCCGCCGCGGCCGTCGAGGGGCACTTCGTAGACATCAGGGATTGGAGCTGAAGATGAGGCCGATCGACGTAATCGAAGGCAAGGTGTCGGTGCTGGACCGCAGCGACGTCGACACCGACCAGATCATCCCCAAGCAGTTCCTCAAGCGGGTCGAGCGGACCGGCTTCGGCGAGTTCCTCTTCTACGACTGGATCCGCGACGGCGAGATCGAGCTGGAGCCGAACCCGATCCTCGTCACCGGAGCCAACTTCGGCTGCGGCTCCTCCCGCGAGCACGCCCCCTGGGCACTGGAAGACTTCGGCTTCCAGGCGGTCGTGGCGCCGTCCTTCGCCGACATCTTCTACTCCAACTGCACCAAGATCGGGCTGCTGCCGGCGATCCTCGACGAGGAGCACTGCCGCGCCGTCGCCGAGGCGGGAGAGGCCCGGATCGACCTCGACGACGAGACCGTCAACTGCGCCGCCGGCGTCTTCCAGTTCCAGATCGAGCCGGAGGTCAAGCACCGGCTCCTCAACGGGCTCGACGACATCGGGATCACGCTCGCGGACGAGGGCGCGATCGACCGCTTCGAGACCGACGGCGCCTCGCTGGGACCGGTCACGACCAGCCTTTGAGGCCGATCAACACCGGCGCCCGCGAGTGGGACGCCGAGACCTACGACGCCGTCTCCGACCCCCAGTTCGAGTGGGGGACGGAGGTGCTCGAGCGGCTCGAGCTGCGCGGCGACGAGGCCGCGGTCGACGCCGGCTGCGGCTCGGGCCGGGTGACGGCGGCGCTGGTCGAGCGCCTGTCGCGCGGCCGCGTCCTCGCGGTCGACGGCTCCGAGGCGATGGTGGAGAAGGCGAAGGAGCGCCTCGGCGAGCGGGCCGACTACCTCGTCTCCGACCTGGTCGAGCTGGAGCTGGACGAGCCGGTCGACCTGGTCTTCTCGACCGCGACCTTCCACTGGATTCAGGACCACGACCTCCTCTTCCGGCGGCTGCGAGCCGCGCTGCGCCCCGGCGGGCGCCTGGTCGCCCAGTGCGGCGGCCAGGGCAACGTCGCCGCCCACGCCGAGGCGATCGCCGCCGTCGCGTCCCGCCCCGAGTTCGCACCGCACCTGGGCGCGGCGAAAGGGCTCTGGAACTTCGCCTCGCCGGAGGAGACCGAGCCGCGCCTGCGCGCCGCCGGCTTCGAGGACGTCCGCTGTTGGCTGGAGCCGAAGCCGGTCCAGCCCGAGCAGCCGCTGGAGTTCCTCCGCGTCGTCACCCTCGGCCCGCTCCTCGACCGGCTGCCGCCCCAGCAGCACCTGCCCTTCGCCGAAGCGGTCCTGGAACAGCACCGGCAACCGCTCGTCCTCGACTACGTCCGCCTCAACATCGAGGCAGCGGCGTCAGATGCGTAGAGTGCCGAGACCTTGAACGGCACCCCTCGCATAGTCGTCCTCCCCGGCGACGGGATCGGCCCGGAAATCGTCGCCGCCGCGCGCGAGCTGCTGGACGCCCTCGGCGAGTTCTCCTACGACGAGCGCCTGATGGGCGGCTGCTCGATCGACGAGCACGGCACCGCCCTCACCGACGAGGTCCTCGACGCCTGCCGCGGCGCCGACGCGGTCCTGCTCGGCGCCGTCGGCGGCCCGAAGTGGGACACCACCGACCCCGACGCGCCGCGCCCCGAGCAGGGGCTGCTCGGCCTCCGCAAGGGGATGGGCCTCTACGCCAACCTGCGCCCGGTGCGGCCGAGCCCCGCCCTGGTCAGCGCCAGCCCACTGCGCGAGGAGCGGATCGCCGGCACCGACCTGCTGGTCGTCCGCGAGCTCACCGGCGGCATCTACTTCGGCGACTCCGGCCGCAACGGCGACGTCGCCCACGACGTCTGCGAGTACTCGGTCACGGAGATCGACCGGATCGCCCGCACCGCCTTCGACGCCGCCCGCCGCCGCGCCGAGGGCTCCGGCCACAAGCCCAGGGTCACCTCGGTCGACAAGGCCAACGTGCTGGAGACCTCCCGCCTCTGGCGCGAGGTGGTCGGCAACGTCGCCGCCGACTACGAGGACGTCGAGCTCGAGCACCTGCTGGTCGACAACGCGGCGATGCAGCTCGTCTCCCGTCCCGCCGACTTCGACGTCGTCCTCGCCGAGAACCTCTTCGGCGACATCCTCAGCGACGAGGCGGCGATGCTGACCGGGTCGCTGGGGATGCTGCCCTCCGCCAGCCTCGGCGCCGAGGGCGACCCCGGCCTCTTCGAGCCCGTCCACGGCTCCGCCCCCGACATCGCCGGCAAGGGCCTCGCCAACCCCCTTGCGACCTTCCTCTCGGCGGCGATGATGCTGCGCCACGGCCTCGGCCGCGGCGAGGACGCGGACCGCATCGAAGCGGCCGTCGACGCTGTCCTCGAGCGCGGCCTGCGTACCCCCGATCTGGCCCCGGGGACGATGGTTCAGCCGCCGACGGGGGAAGAACCCACGCCGGCGACCGAGGTCGGGACCGCGGAAATGACCGCGGCGGTGCTTGAGGAGCTGGGTTCTTAGCGGGTGGGTAGGGA
>DASZDI010000465.1:0-8441 GCA_035942135.1 Solirubrobacterales bacterium
CGAGATGTGTCTGGAGGGGGCACCCCGCCTCCTCTACGCCCCGAGCTACTGCCGGTACTTAGAGCGCTTCCGCGGATAAGTCCGAAACACGTGGTCCCAGATCGGCGAGGAGACGCCGTAGCCGTAGCTGTGGTCCTGGAAGTGGTGGCGCATGTGGTGTTCGCGCAGCTTCTTCCCGAAATCGGTCTTGGGGACGAAGTGGTGGACGTAGTAGTGCGTGTAGTCGTAGAAGAGGTAGCCGACGATGAAGCCGCCGAAGACGGGGAAGGCGGCGTCGCCGAGGATGAGCCAGAAGGCGACGAAGAAGAGGGCGGCCAGGGGGATCGAGACCGAGGGCGGCATCACCAGCCGCATCTTGTCGTTGGGGTGGTCGTGATGGACCCCGTGGATGATGAAGTGCATGCGGCGGCCGAAGGCGTTGTCCGGCTCCCAGTGGAAGACGAGGCGGTGCAGCCAGTACTCGGTCAGGGTCCAGACCGCCACCCCGGCGAGGGTGAGCAACGCCAGCTGCCAGGCGGCGTAGCCGCGATCGGCCCCGATCCACTCCATCGCCACCACCACCGGCAGGAAGACGACCGCCGGCACCGCGGGGTGGACCCGGGAGAAGAAGTTGAGGAAGTCGCTCTTGAAAAGCGGGGGAGAAGCGGAGAGCTTCTCGCTGCGTGAATGACTCTCCATCGGCTGCGATATTAGCGACGGCAGCCGGCGTTCCCGCAAGACGCAGGGAACCTGTGACGAAGTCGTTACGACGAGGTAGCGATTTGCGGAATCGGTGCCTGCGCCTACCCGGAGTCGGTGCAAATATGCGCGCCGGATGCCACGCAAGCCGAAGCCACCCACCTGCGAGGACTGCTATTTCCGCAAAAACCTCCTCTGCGCCCTGGAGCTGAACGAGGCTTGCACGACCTTCCGCCCGAACCGACCAGAGGGCCTCGTCCCACCGCGCCAGCCAGTTCTTCTTATGCGTGCCCCCCGCTGGGCATCGCGTCCTGCTTAGCCGCCCCTCCGGCGGGTGGCAGGGGGATGGGCCTCTCGCCCGCACCCCTGGAGGACGAGAGGTTCATCCCCCTGACAGGACCCGCCGGCCGGGGCGGGTTATTTTGTGGGCCATGCCCCAACGCGACCTCTTCGCCGACTTCGCGCGGATGCGCCGGGAGATGGACCAGGTGATGGGCGACTCCTGGAGCCGCACCCGCTACGTGACCCGGCGCTCGAGCGGCTTCTCCCCCAACGTCGACGTCTACTACTGCGGCGATCCGCAGCGGGCGATCGTCAAGGTCGACCTCGCCGGCGTCGAGCTCGGCGAGGTCGGGATCGAGGTCAGCGGTCGCCACCTGGCGATCGTCGGCGAACGGCAGGTGCAGGAGACCGAAGGCCGCGTCTACCAGCAGATCGAGATCCCCTCCGGCCACTTCCGCCGCGTCGTCGAGCTGCAGGTCGAGGTCGACGCCGAGCGCGCCAGCGCCACTTACGAGCAGGGCATCCTGCGGATCGACCTGCCGCTGCGCGACCCTAGCCAGACCACCCGACGCGTGCCGATCGACCCCAAGTGATGGAGGGCACCCCCGTCCTCGAGGTGGTCGACGCGCCGCTCGACGCGGAGGACGCGATCCGCGCCCACCAGCCGCTGCCGGAGGCGCTGCCGGTGCTGCCGCTGCGGGACACCGTCACCTTCCCCGAGACCCTGGCGCCGCTGGCGGTGGGGCAGGAGCGCTCGATCCGGCTGGTCGACGACGTCCTCGGCACCAACCGGATGCTGGCGATGGTCACCGCCCTCGACCCCGAGAACGAGGAGCCCGGCCCGAACGACCTCTACGACGTCGGCGTCGTCGGCGCCGTCGCCCGCATGGTCAAGGTCCCCGACGGCTCGCTGCGGATCCTCGTCCAGGGGATGCAGCGGGTGAAGCTGGGCCCCTTCGTCGCCGAGCAGCCCTACATGGTCGCCCGGATCAGCGAGCTGCCCGACGTGATCGAGCCGAGCCCGGAGCTGGAGGCGCTCAGCCGCAACGTCCAGCGCACCTTCTCGGAGATCGTCGAGCAGATCCCCTACCTGCCGGAGGAGCTGCAGATGGCGATTGCCAACATCGACGACCCGGCGGCGCTCGGCCACCTGATCGCGGGGGCGCTGAAGATCGGCACCGAGGAGAAGCAGAAACTGCTCGAGGAGGTCGACGTCGCCCAGCGGCTGCGCCACCTCTCGCGGATCCTCGCCCGCGAGCTCGAGGTCGTCCAGCTCGGCACCCAGATCCAGACGCAGGTCCAGTCCGAGATGGAGAAAGGCCAGCGCGAGTTCTTCCTCCGCCAGCAGCTGAAAGCAATCCAGGAGGAGCTCGGCGAAGAGGACGAGCAGCAGGCCGAAGTCAACGAACTCCGCGAGCGGATCGAGGCGGCGCAGCTGCCCGAGCACGCCCTCAAAGCCGCCGAGCGCGAGCTCTCGCGGCTGGCGAAGCTGCCGCCCGCCGCCGCCGAGCACGGCGTCATCCGCACCTACCTGGAGTGGCTGGTCGACCTGCCCTGGGCGAAGCAGACCGAGGACAACCTCGACGTCGGCCACGCCCGCGAGGTCCTCGACGCCGACCACTACGACCTCGAACGGGTCAAGGACCGGATCCTCGAGTACCTGGCGGTGCGCAAGCTCAACCCGTCCTCGCCCGGCCCGATCCTCTGCTTCGTCGGGCCGCCCGGCGTCGGCAAGACCAGCCTCGGCAAATCGATCGCGAAGGCGCTCGGCCGCGAGTTCGAGCGGATCTCCGTCGGCGGCGTCCGCGACGAGTCCGAGATCCGCGGCCACCGCCGCACCTACATCGGCGCGATGCCGGGGACGATCGTCCGCGCCCTCCGCGACGCCGGCTCTCGCAACCCCGTCTTCATGATCGACGAGATCGACAAGATGGGCTCCGACTTCCGCGGCGACCCCGCCTCGGCGATGCTCGAGGTGCTCGATCCGGCCCAGAACGACAGCTTCCGCGACCACTACCTCGACCTCGAGTTCGACCTCTCCGACGTCGTCTTCATCGCCACCGCCAACGTTCTCGACACGATCCCGGGGCCGCTGCTGGACCGGATGGAGACGATCGAGCTGGCCGGCTACACGCTGGAGGAGAAGCGCCACATCGCCCGCCGCTACCTGGTCCGGCGCCAGATCGAGGCCAACGGCCTCAAGCCCTCGCAGATCGAGTTCGCCGATGCGGCGCTGACCGCGATCGTCGAGGAGTACACGCGCGAGGCCGGGGTCCGCAACCTCGAGCGCCAGATCGGCACCGTCTGCCGCAAGGTCGCCCGCGAAGTCGCCGAAGGCAGGGTCAAGGGCAAGGTCCGGATCTCCGGCAAGAAAGCCCGCGAGCTGCTCGGGCGGCGGCGCGTCTTCGCCGAGCAGCGCCGTCGCACCAAGGACCCCGGCGTCGCCACCGGGCTCGCCTGGACCCCGACCGGGGGGGACGTCCTCTTCATCGAGGCGACCGCGATGCCGGGCTCCGGCAAGCTGACGATCACCGGCCAGCTCGGCGAGGTGATGAAGGAGTCGGCGCAGGCGGCGCTCTCCTACGTCCGCGGCCGCTGCGCCGGGATCGCGCCCGACCTCGAAGACGACTGGTTCGCCGGCCACGACATCCACGTCCACGTCCCGGCCGGGGCGGTGCCCAAGGACGGCCCCTCGGCGGGGGTGGCGATGACCGTCGCGCTCTCCTCGCTGATCAGCGGCCGGCCGGTCCGCAACGACGTGGCGATGACCGGCGAGGTGACGCTGACCGGGCAGGTGCTGCCGATCGGCGGCCTCAAGGAGAAGTCGCTGGCGGCGCAGCGGGCCGGGATCAAGAAGGTGATCGTCCCCGGCCGCAACGAGGGGGACGTGGTGGAGATCCCCGAGCACGAGCTCGGCAACCTCGAGTTCGCCTACGTCGACGAGGTCTCCCAGGCCCTCGACGTCGCCCTCTCCTAGCAGTGCGAAACCGCTCCCGCGCCTTCTGGATCGTCGTCGGGCTGACCGCGCTCGGCGCCGTCCTGCGCTTCGCCACCCTCGGCGCCCAGGCCTACCACCACGACGAGATCGTCACCGCCAGCCGCGTCCTCCGGGTCGGCTTCGGCCACGCGATGGACGCGGTCGGGTTCAGCGAGTCGGCGCCGCCGCTCTACTACGCGCTGGCCTGGTTCTGGACCCAGGTCGCCGGGACCGGCGAGTGGGGGCTGCGCTCGCTCTCCGCGGTCGCCGGGGTGGCGACGATCCCGGTCGCCTACTTCATCGGCCGCGAGCTGCGCGGCCGCCGCGCCGCGCTGCTCGCCGCGGCGCTGGTCGCCGTCAACCCGATGCTCCTCTGGTACTCGCAGGAGGCGCGGGCCTACGCCCTGCTCGGCCTCTTCTGTGCGCTCTCGCTGCTCTACTTCGTGCGGGCGTTCCAGGGCGGCGAGCGCCGCGCCTTCACCCTCTGGGGTGTCTTCTCCGCCCTCGCCCTCGCGACCCACTACTTCGCCGTCTTCCCGCTCGCCGTCGAGGTGCTCCTGCTGCTGCGCCGGCGCGGGCGGGCGGCCCTCTCCGGGCTCTGGATCCTCGGTCTGGCCGCCGCCCTGTTGGCGCCGCTGGCCTACCACCAGATGTCCTACGGCCACGCCGAATGGATCGGCAAGTTCAGCCTCGGGCACCGGCTCGGGGAAACGGCGATCACCTTCGTGGTCGGCGAGACCGGCGACATCATCGGCCGGGTCGAGCAGCCCGAGCCGGCGCTGCTGCCGCTGGCCCTCGTTCTCGCCGCCTTCGTCCTGCTGTTGCTGCGGGGCAGCCGCGAGGAGCGACGGGCGACCTTCCTGCCGCTGGCGGTGGGCGCGGTCGCGATCGGCCTTCCGCTCCTGCTGGCGTTGGGCCCCGGCGGCAAGGACTTCGTCCTCGCCCGCAACCTGTTCCCCGCGCTGGTGCCCCTGCTGGTCGCCGTCGCGGTCGCGCTGAGCGCCGAGCGGGCGCGCCGGCTCGGGACCGGGATCGCCGCCCTCCTGCTCGCCTACTCCTTCGCCTTCTGCGTCTGGGCGAGCGTCGAGCCCGACCTGCAGCGACCCGACTGGGAGGCCGTCGCCGACCGCCTCGGCGAGCCGGAGGAACCGCGGGCGACGGTGACCTGGGTGATCGGCGAGGCGCCGCTGCGCTACTACCTCTCGACCGGCGCGATCCAGCTGAAAGCGTCGGAAGGCTACGACTGGCTGGTCCGCGAGATCGACTTCGTCTCGATCGGCTCGGCGCCGCCCCCGCCGCAGCGCCTGATCGGCCCGCGCTTCCGCGAGGTCGCCTACGAAGAGGTCGGCGAGCTCTTCATCCGCCGCTACCGGGCGACCGGCCCGGGGCTGGAGCCGCTGCGGCTGCGGACGCTGCGCCACGCCGACACCAACTTCCGCAACAACGGCGTCCTCCTCGACGGAGTCGGCCCCGGCTGACCAGGACCGGCGCATCCCGGCACGCGGCGCTCCTTGCGCCCTTGGACTGCTTGGCCCTGATCAGCCGGGGTAGGGTTATCCTGGTGTTGGCCACGGAATCCAGCGAGGAGAAGGCATGAGCAAGACGAAGGCGGCGCGCGCCGGAGACATCTACGAGACTGCCCGGGAAAATCCCTACGTGCAGCGCTTGATCGAAGACGAAGAGCTGCGCGAAAGCCTCAAGGACGCCTTCGAAGCCGCCAAGGGCGCCTACGGCCGGGCGACCGGCAACGGCAAGGGCACGGTCAAGGCCGTGACCAGCGACAAGAAGGTCCAGAAGGACCTGCGCAAGGCCGCCGAGAACCTGCAGGAAGCCTCCGAGCGCCTGCGCAGCAAGCCGAAGAGGCGCAAGGGCGGCATCGGCCGGCTCCTGCTCGTCGCCGTGATCGGCGGCGCCGTCGCTCTCGCCGTCAGCGAGGGTGCCCGCAAGGCCGTCCTCGACGCCCTCTTCGGCGCCGAAGAGGAGTTCGAGTACACCTCGACCACCAGCATCAACGGGTCCTAGGGCCCGCCTGATGGAGGCGGCGACCAAAGAGCGCGAGCTCAGCGGCGAGAAGGCTCAGCGCATCGTCGACGCGATGCGCGAATCCGTCGCCCGCCGCGGTGCCGCGGGCTCGACCTTCGAGCACGTGGCCGGCGAGGCCGGGGTCAGCCGCGGCCTCCTCCACTATTACTTCGGGACCAAGGAGCGGCTCCTGGTCGAGGTCGTCCGCCGCGACACCGACATCCGCGTCGCCCGCCTCGACGAGCAGCTGGCGCCGACGAAGACCGCCGACGACGTGATCGAGGTCCTCGTCGCCAGCGTCACCAACATGATCGAGAACGAGCCGGGCTTCTTCCTGCTCCTCTTCGAGCTCTTCAGCGCCGGCCGTCGCAACCCCGACATCCAGCACGAGGTCGGCCAGCTCTTCGAGAAGACCCGCTCCCACGTCGCCGACATCCTCCACAGCAAGGAGGAGGAGGGGGTCCTCAGCCTCCGCTTCGGGGCCGACGACGTCGTCTCCTGCCTCTTCGCCCTCTGCGACGGCTTCGCCCTGCAGGCGCTCTCCGATCCCGAGCGCGACATGACCGCCGCCTTCGCCGCCGGCGCCGCCACCGCCCGCTTCCTGCTCGTCTCCGAGTAGCGCCCTAGAGCCAGCCGGCGCGCTTGAAGCGCCAGTAGAGGAAGAGGCAGGCGGCGATGACCACGGTCAGCACCGTCGGGTAGCCGTAGCGCCACTCCAGCTCCGGCATGTGCTCGAAGTTCATCCCGTAGATGCCGGCCATCATCGTCGGCACGGCGGCGATCGCGACCCAGGCGGAGATCTTCCGCATGTCTTCGTTCTGGCGCATCGAGACCTGGGTCAGGTTCGCTTCCAGGGCGCTGTCGAGCAGCTGGCGGAAGTTCTCGATCCGCAGGCCGACCCGGCGCAGGTGGTCTTCGACGTCGCGGAAGTACTCGTGCAGGGCCTCGGGGACGGCGGGGGAGTGGCCGGCGCAGAGCTCTTCCAGGGCTTCCCCGAGCGGCGCGGTCGCCGCCTGGAACTCGAGCACCTCGCGCTCCAGTTTGTAGATGCGCTCGGTGGGGGTCTCGCCGGCGCCGGAGAAGACCTGCAGCTCGACTTCGCGGACGGCGTTGTCGAAGCCGTGGGCGGCTTCGACGTAGCGGTCGACGACGTGGTCGACGATCGCGTAGAGGACCGCGCCGGGGCCGTGCTTCAGCAGGTCGGGGCGGCGCTCGAGGCGGGCGCGCACCGGGGCCAGGTCGGCGTTGCCGTGGCGGACGGTGATGACGAAGCCGGGGGCGACGAAGACCGCGATCTCGCCGACTTCGATCACCTCCTTGGGGTCGACGTAGCGGGCGGTCTTGACGACGGCGAGCAGGGTCTCGTCGTACTCCTCGACCTTCGGCCGCTGGTGGGCGCGCACCGCGTCCTCGACCGCCAGCTCGTGTAGCCCGAACTCCGCCGCCACCGCTTTGAACTCCTCCTCGCTGGGCTCGACGACGCCGAGCCAGACGAAGGTCCCCGCTTCCCCCGCGGCCTCACCCGCGCGCTCCATCGAGAGCTTTCCTTCCCGCCGCCTTCCCCCCTCGTAGGCCGCGCAGTCGACGATCATCGGGTGAGGGTATTGGGAGCGTGTGACGACCCTCGCCTCCCTGCTTGACGCTGACCCGGGTCAGCGCTAACTTGTCGGCACTACCGCTAGGCCTTCGGGACTAGGGTCTGAGGCCGCCGAAAGGCGGCCTCAGTGTTTCTTGGGTTGCGCCCACTCGGCGGGGCGATGAATTTTGCCCTTTGCATCCGCGACGACGAGGGGAAGCTGACTCGCCGCCAGATCCGGCTCCTTGATGGCTCGGTACGGCGTCCCGGGGGGAGACAGCCTTTTGTTTCGGTGCCGGGATGGGTTCAAGACGACTACCGGCAATCCAAGAGCGTCACGGACATACTGGATCGGCCAGGCTAGGTCGGAATCGTTCGAGATGACGGCGGCCTGTTCGTAGATGCCATCGCGGCCATCGATCAGAAGATGACTCGCGAGATTTACGTCAGAGCCCTTCTCCTCGGTCTTCCACACTTGGATCCTCGGGATGGGGTCTGACTTCATGACCAGCAGCCCGCTTCCTTTCAGGGCAAGTCGAAGGAGACGGGCGCGGAGGAGTTCCTTCCTCCCGAAGTCTTCCCCGATCTTGCCGATCGCCAGCGCCGCGAACTTCTTCCGGCGCATAAAGAACCCGTCCTGAAGATCGATTCGCCGGATCGTCCTGAGTGCGCGTAGGTAGATCTGCTGACGCGTCGGCGCAGCTGGATCGTGAGGGAGCGCCTTGATCTGTGCCGTGAAGTATTTAACGGCGATGACTTCGTCACGAGGCAGGATGGTGTCCGCCAGGGCGACCGGATCGAGCCAGCGGTAGGGCGTATCCCTCAGGCTCCGGTAATAAAGATTGAGAGCATCGATGTAGACAATGGTCCGCATGGGGTGCGCACCCTAATCGCACGGGCTGGGCG
>DASZDI010000466.1:0-8714 GCA_035942135.1 Solirubrobacterales bacterium
CTCCCCAGAAGCTCACGGACCAACAACCCAAATCGGTTCCCCGCAATCTGCTGCGCAACGGCTTCTGGGGAGGGGGCACACGGCCCGCTTCGCAATACGATCCCCCGGTGAGCTCTCCGCTGGTCCTCGTGATGGCGGCGGGCGAGGGCACGCGCATGCGCTCGTCGACGCCGAAGGTTCTGCACCCCGTCTGCGGGCGGCCGATGGTCGCCTGGCCGATCCTCGCTGCCCGCGAGGCGGGCGCCGGACGCGTCGCCGCGATCGTCTCGCCGGGGCGCGACCTCTCGGCGGGCCTGCCCGAGGGCGTCGAGACGGTGGAGCAGCCGCAGCCCGACGGCACCGGCGGCGCGATCCGCGCGGCGCTGCCGCTGATCGAGGAGAGCGAGACCGTGCTGGTCCTCTCCGGCGACGTGCCGCTGATCTCGACCGAGACGATCTCCGGCCTCCTCCAGGCCCACGAGGCCTCCGACGCCGCGGCGACGATGCTGACGATCGAGCTCGACGACCCCGCCGCCTACGGCCGCGTCGTCCGCACCGGCTCCGGCGAGGTCGAGCGTGTGGTCGAGGCGAAAGCCGCCGGCGACGCCGACCCCGCCCAGCTGGCGATCCGCGAGATCAACGCCGGCACCTACGTCTTCGATGCCGCTCCCCTCGCCGCCGCGCTGGCGACCCTCTCCAATGACAACGCCCAGGGGGAGTACTACCTGCCCGACGTCTTCCCGGCCCTGCGCGAGGCCGGCCACTCCGTCGCCGCCCACCTCGCCGACGACCTCGCGGTGACGATGGGGGTCAACAACCGCGTCGACCTCGCCGCGGTCGAGACCGAGGCCCGCCGTCGCCTGCTCGCGGCCCACATGCTGGCCGGCGTCACCGTCGTCGACCCGGCCTCGACCTGGATCGACGCCGGGGTCGAGATCGCCGCCGACGCCCGGATCGAGCCTGGCACCACCCTGCGCGGCGAGACCTCCGTCGGCGCGGGCGCCGTCGTCGGCCCCCTCAGCACCCTGGTCGACAGCTCCGTCGGCCCCGGCTCCCAGGTCCTCCACTCCTACCTGGTCGAGTGCGACGTCCAGCAGGGCTGCTCGGTCGGCCCCTTCGCCTACCTGCGCCCCGGCGCCCGGCTCGAGGACGGGGCCAAGGCCGGCACCTTCGTCGAGGTCAAGAACTCCCGCCTCGGCGAGGGCACCAAGGTCCCGCACCTCTCCTACGTCGGCGACGCCGAGATCGGCCCGGGCAGCAATCTCGGCGCCGGCACGATCACCGCCAACTACGACGGATTCCGCAAGAACCGCACGGTGATCGGCCGCGACGTGCGGATCGGCGTTGACACGATGCTGATCGCCCCGGTAGAAGTCGGGTCCGCCGCCTACACTGGGGCCGGCGCGGTGATCAAGGACGACGTGCCCGAGGGGGCGCTGGCCGTGAGTGAGAACGCGCAACGGAACATCGACGGATATGCCGCTCGCAAGGCGGCCGAGATGCGAGAGGACGACAGCCCGTGAGCATGATCGAGGAGCGCCCGCAGATGGGCACCGCCATCGACCACGACTACTCGAAGCGGATGATGGTCTTCGGCGGCCGCTGCTCGATGGACCTGGCCGCCAAAGTCGCCGGCAAGCTCGGCCTCGACCTCGGCCAGGCGACGCTGACGACCTTCGCCAACGGCGAGGTCTACTGCCGCTACGAGGAGTCGATCCGCGGCGCCGACGTCTTCCTGGTCCAGTCGACCTGCGCCAACGAGCAGGAAGGGATGACCCCCAACGACGCCCTGATGGAGCTGCTGACGATGATCGACGCCGCCCAGGGCGCCTCCGCGCACCGGATCATCGCCGTCCTCCCCTGGTACGGCTACGCCCGTCAGGACAAGAAGTCCGCCCCGCGCGAGCCGATCTCCGCCCGCATCGTCGCCAAGTGCCTGGAGGGCGTCGGCGTCGACCGCGTCCTCACCATGGACCTCCACGCCGGCCAGGTCCAGGGCTTCTTCCACGTCCCGGTCGACCACATGACCGCGATGCCGATGCTGACCCAGTGGTTCAGGGACCAGGAACTGAACGACGAGCTGGTGATCGTCTCCCCGGACGCCGGCCGGGTGAAGACGGCACGCAACTTCGCCCGCCGGATCGGCACCCACTGGGCGGTGATGGAGAAGGAGCGCCCGGCCCAGCAGGTGGCCGAGATCGGCTACGTCGTCGGTGACGTCGAGGGCAAGACCGCGGTCCTCGTCGACGACATGATCGACACCGCCGGCACCCTCTGCGCCGCCGCCCAGACCGTGCTCGACGAGGGCGCCGCGAAGGTGATCGCCTGCGCCACCCACGGCGTCTTCTCCGGCCCCGCCTTCGAACGGCTGGAAGGCTCGGGGATCGAGCGCATCGTCGTCACCGACACCCTGCCGCTGCGCTCCGGCGCGCCGGACAACATCAGCGTGCTCTCCACCGCCGGCATCTTCGCCGACTCGATCCGCAGCATCTTCACCGACGGCTCGGTCTCCGAGATCTTCGCCGGCGAGAACCAGCTCTTCTAGTGCCGCGGGAGGGCCTGCGCCTGGTCGGCCACAAGGGCGCCGACCTGATCGCTCCCGGCAACACGATCGAGAGCTTCCGGGCGGCGGTCGAGGCCGGGGTCGACACGATCGAGCTCGACGTCCTCTGGCTGCCGGACGCGCACCTGCCGCTGGAGCAGCGGGCGCCGCTGGTGATCGCCCACGACTGGGAGGACGCCGAGCGGCGGACGCCGCTGAAGCTGACCGAGGCGCTCGACGCCTTCCTCGAGCCGCCGCTGGACGGGGTCGAGATCGACCTCGACGTGAAGCTGCCCGGCCGCGAGGAGGAGCTCGTCGACGCGCTGGGGGAGCGGGGCCTGATCGAGCGCTCGATGATCTCGACGATGGAGATGCACACCCTGCGCCGGGTGCTCGAGCTGCAGCCGGCGCTGCGGCGCGGCTGGACCTATCCCAAGGTGACCAAGGACTGGAACTCGAAGCGCTGGGCGAAGGGTCCGGTGCTGGCGGCGCTGGTGGCGATGCGCCACCGCCTTCCCGGCCTGGCGGCGCAGAGGCTGCCCCAGTTCGGGGTCGAGGCGATGTGGGTCTACCACCCGCTGATCACGCCGCGCCTGGCCCGGATCTGCGACCTCGCCCAGGTCGAGCTGATCGCCTGGACCGTCGACGACCTCCCCCGCATGGAGAAGCTCGTCGCGATGGGCGTCGACGGGATCTGCTCGAACGACCCCCGCCTCTTTCAGCAGCTCTAAATCGTGCCGGGCGTCGCCCCGGGCGGGGTCGACTTGCCCCAGCGGCGGCCTTTGACCTTGACCGCCGACTCGAACTCGTCCTTGGTGAAGCCGCCGACCGTCTCGCCGTCGAGGGCGTAGCGGTAGAGGGCGACGCCGAAGATGCCGCTGAGGGCGCGCTGGATGAGCATCGCCACCGCCAGCACCAGGACGCCGACGATGACCAGCAGGGCGCCGAGGAAGGAGGCGGAGGACCAGAGGACGATGCCGCCGACGATCAGGGCCGCCGCGGGGAGGACGCCGAGCAGGAAGACGGCGCCGCCGATCGCGATGTTGCCGGTGATCTGCTGGCCCCAGCGCTCGCGGAACAGCGAGGCGGAGCGCTTCAGGGTCTCGAGCGGGCCGGTGCCCTCGATCGCGATCACCGGCACGGAGATGAAGGTGACGAGCGACCAAGCCATCCCGACCAGGCGTGCGGCGACGTCGCCCAGCGCGCCGCCCTGGTTTTCGAGCACGCCCATCACAAGGCTGATCACGGCGGAGACCGCGGCCCAGCCGCTGATCTGAGAGAGCCGGCTGCGGGAGACGGCGAGCCCGTCGGCGACGGTCGCTTCCTCGCCGCGGAAGATCTTGTCGGCGCAGGCGGCGAGGCCGACGCTGAAGTAGAAGCCGACGAAGCTGAGGACGTAGACCCCGAGCACGATCAGCGGGATCGCGCCGGCGAGCTGGTCCTGGTCGAACAGGTAGAGGCCCGGGCCGAGGAAGACGATCGCCAGCAGGGGCGTCGCCACCGCACCGTAGAGCGGGAAGCGGATCAGCGAGCGGTGCTCGTTCAGCAGCCCCCAGCTTTTCTTCGTCAGGCCCCAACCGCGTTTGATCCTGCGCATCGCTTCCTCTCGTCGGTACTACGGACTCAGAAGGTTTCGGCCAAACCGGGCGTGCGCTTGACCCCGCGCTCCTCGAAGTATTCCCACTCCAGCTCGCCCAGCTCGGTCGCGGGCGGGTCGGCGTAGACCCACTCGCGGGCGATCCGGTGCCAGTTGCGCTTCGCCCGCAGCTGCCCGAGCACGGCGACGACGCCGATTTCCATCCGCCGACCCATCAGCCCTTCGGCCGGGATCGACTCGCGCCGCATCAGGTCGAAGTACTCCGAGCGCGGGTCGTTGGTCGACTCGATGATCTTCATCACCCGTTTGGCGGTGATCTCGACCTCGCGGTCTTCGACGTACCAGCCGCCGACCGCGTGCATGTGCTCGAGCAGCCGCTCGGCGTCGAGCTTCGACGGCTTCTTGACGAAGCCGAGGTCGTGCAGCGCCCGCCGGAAGGCCTCCGGGTCGTCGCGGGAGGCGGCGTCGAAGGCGCGCTGCTCGAGCAGGATCTGCTCGCGGTCGAGCTTCTTCGTCATCCCGAAGTCGATGAAGGCGACGCGGCCGTCCTCCATCAGGATGTAGTTGCCGGGGTGGGGGTCGGCGTTGAAGTGCTGCAGGTGGTAGATCGAGCCGAAGCTGCCGCGGAAGACGATCTCGCCGAAGCGGCTGCGCTCCTCGTGCGGCAGCTGCTTGATCTCCTCGAAGCCCATCCCCCGGACCAGCTCGGTGACGAGCACCCGCCGCCGCGAGAGCCGGGTCACCACTTCCGGCACGTAGATGAAGGGGTGTTCGCGGTAGGCGCGGGCGAACGAGCGCTGGTTCTGCGCCTCGTACTCGTAGTCGAGCTCCTCCATCACCCGCTCGCGGATCTCCTCGGCGATCGCCTTCGCGTCGAGGCCGGGGGCCAGGGCGCGGGCGAGCCGGACGATCGTCCCGGCGTTGCGCAGATCGGCGTCCAGCGCCTCGGCGATCCCGGGGTACTGGATCTTCACCGCGACCTCGCGCCCGTCGAGCAGCTCGGCGCGGTGGACCTGGCCGATCGAGGCGGCGGCGAAGGCCTCCTCCTCGAACTCGGCGAAGAGCTCGGAGAGCGGTTCCCCGTCGTACTCCTCTTCGAGCACCTTGACGACCTTCTCCCAGGGCATCGCGGGCGCGTCGGTGCGCAGTTTCGCCAGCTGTTCCTGGTAGATCTCGCGGTACTCCTCGGGGATGAACTCGGTGTCGATGAAGGAGGCGAACTGGCCGAGCTTCATCGCCGCGCCCTTCATCTGCCCGAGCGCGCCGACCATTTTCATCGCCGTCTCCAGGTGGCGCTGGGCGAGCTGCTCTTTGCTCTCCTCCTCGGAGCGGCCGACGTTGGCGGCTTTGGTCCCCGCGTAGCGGGCGCTCTGGACCCCGACGATCGAGCCGAGCTTGGCCGAGCGCCGGATCCGGCCTTTGGGGATCTTCGAGTCGTCGGGCACGCCGCTAGGTTGGCACAGGCGCCCCTTCCCGGCTGTTTCTCTATCCTCTCCCGTCCGATGGCGAGCAAACGCTCAACTCTGAAGGCCACTCCCCGCGAGCAGTTCGGCTCGCGCGCCTCGCGTCGCATGCGTCGCGAGGGCGCTGTTCCGGGCGTCGTCTACTCGGGCGGATCGGAGGCGACTCCCTTCCAGGTCAGCGAACGGGAGATCCGCAGCATCCTCAGCCAGGGCGCCGCGCTCTTCGACCTCGAGGTCGAGGGCAGCAAAGCCGTCCCGGTCGTGATCAAGGACGCGCAGCACCACCCGGTGCGCGGCAGCTTCCAGCACCTCGACCTGATGCAGGTCAACCTCAAAGAGGCGATCCAGGCCGAGGTCGCGATCGAGCTCGAAGGCGTCGACGACGCTCCCGGCGTCAAGGGCGGCGGCGTGCTCGAGCACGTCACCCGCGAGATCACCGTCGAAGCGCTGCCCGCCGAGATCCCGGACAACATCTGCGTCGACGTCTCCGCCCTGGAGATCAACGACACCCTGACGCTCACCGCGATCTCCCCTCCCGAGGGGGTCACCTTCGTCGCCGACGAGCCCGACGAGGTCACGATCGTCACCGTCTCGCCGCCGCGCGTCGAAGAAGCCGCGCCTGAGGTCGAGGAGGAGACCGAAGTGGTCGGCGAGGGCGACGCGGGCGAGGGCGACGCCGCCGAGGGCGGCGACTCGGGCGACTCCGCGGGCGAGTAGCCCCCTGTCGCTGTTCCGCCGCCGCGAGCGCGGCGAGCAGGGCGACCGCATCCTCATCGTCGGCCTCGGCAATCCCGGCGCCGAGTACGAGAGCACCCGCCACAACGTCGGCTTCGCGGTGGCGAGCGAGCTGGCCCGGCGCTGGGACTTGCCGAAGCCGCGGAAGAAGTTCAACGGGCTGATCTCGGAAGGGCGGGTCCGGCCCGGTGGGCCTCGGGTGGCGCTGCTGCAGCCGCTGACCTTCATGAACGAGTCCGGCAACGCGGCCGGGCCCGCGCGCGGCTCGCTGAAGGTGCCGCTCGACCGGATTGTCGTCCTCCACGACGAGATCGACCTGCCCTTCGGCCGGATCGAGCCCCGGCTCGGCGGCGGCCTCGCCGGCCACAACGGCCTCAAGAGCCTCAAACGCGGCTTCGGCGACGCCGAGTTCTGGCGCGTCCGCGTCGGGGTGGGGCGGCCGGACTCGACCGACCCCGAGATCGTCTCCCGCCACGTGCTCGGCCGTTTCAGCGAGCCGAAGGGCGAGGTCGAGGCGCTGATCGCCGCCGCCGCCGACGAGACCGAGCGCCTGGTCGAACGAATAAGTTCCGAGGACGATGAGCGCTGAGAACGGCACCCCCGCCGACCCGGTCACCGGCTACTCGGTCGACGAGCGCGGCGTCGCGCTGATCCGGCTGAACCGGCCCAAGGCCCGCAACGCGATCGACACCCGGATGCTGCTCGAGCTGCTCGAGCACCTGGCCGCCGCTCGCGGCGACGACGCCGTCCGCGTGCTCGTCTTCAGCTCCGCCGACCACCTCGGCCTCTCGGCCGGGGCCGACGTCCGCGAGCAGCTCGACGAGGAGGGCAAGGTCCGCCGCATGCAGCTCTTCGCCGACCTCTACGACACCGTCGTCGCCTTCCCGAAGCCGACGATCGCCGCCTGCCACGGCGATGTCGTCGGCGGCGGGGCCGAGATCGCCGTCGCCTGCGACCTGCGCGTCGGCGGCGCCAACCTGCGGATGCGCTTCCCCGGCGCCGCCCTCGGCGTGCCGGTCGGCCCGGCCCGCCTGGTCACCCTCTGCGGCCTCGCCGCCGCCAAGTACCTGCTCTTGAGCTCCCGCACGATCGGCGCCGACGAGGCGCTGCGGATCGGCCTGGTCAACCGCGTCGCCCCGGCCGCCGCGACCGAGGACTCCGCCCTCGCCCTCGCTGCCGACATCGCCGCCCACCCTCCCGAGGCGGTCGCCCGGCTGAAGCGGATGCTGCACGAGTGGGACGACATCGAGGGCCGCTCCGCCGCCGAGGGCCGCGGTCAGGTCGAGTGGGCCCGCACCGGCCCGGGTTTGCCCACGTCTGACTGACGCGGATAAGGTCGCTCCATGAACCTCCGCCGCGCCGTCCTGGCGCTCCTCGCTGCCCTGTTCGCCCTGACGTTCCCGGCCGCTGCTGCCGCCGCCGTCTACGAAGTGAACAGCACCGCTGACGAAGCGGATGCCGCAGTTGGAACCGGCGGCTGTCTGACCTTGGGGGGCAAATGCACGCTGCGCGCCGCGATCCAGGAGTCCAACAACTCCACCAGCGTCAAAGACACGATCGACTTCAGCGCCGCCTTCGACGGCCAGTTGGCCGACACGATCGCGATCGCGCTCCCTGAATTCCCGGCGATCGCCGACGAGGTGACGATCGACGGCGACAACGGCACCCGCTGCGCCACCCAGGCGGGGGTCAGCGGCCCCTGCGTCGGCGTCAGCGGCAGCGCCGGTCTCGACGTGTTCAGCGAAGACGTCGAAATCAAGGGTCTGGCGGTCACCGACGCCGGCATCGGGATCGCCGTCCTCAACGAATCCACCGGCTTCACCGCGACGAACAACTGGCTCGGAGTGAAACTCGACGGCAGCGCCGGGGCCAACACCACCGGCATCTTCGTCGACCCCGGCTCGGACTTCGCCAGCATCGGCGGCAACGACGCGGCCGACCGCAACGTCTTCGCCCACAACAGCAACGAGGGGCTCGACCTCGAGGGCGCGAGCGACGCGGTCATCCGCGGCAACTTCTTCGGCGTCGCCCCCGACGGGGTGACGCAGGCCGCCAACGACAAGAACATCGAGGTCACCGCCTCGACCGCCGGCGCCGGCTTCAAAGCGGAAGACATCGAGATCGGCCGCACGATCGAAGGCGAAGCGCTGACGACGACCGCCTGCAACGGTGGCTGCAACGTGATCTCCGGCGCGACCTCGACCGGCATCGACCTCGATGGCGAGGAGGGCAACGAGGTGCCGGCCGGCGGGCCGATCACGGTGCACGGCAACTACGTCGGCCTCAACGCTGCGGGCACCGAGACGATCGCGAACGGGAGCTTCGGGATCCTCGTCGGAGCGGCCGACAACGTCACGATCGGCGGCCCGGAATACGAAGCCAACGCCAACTTCATCGC
>DASZDI010000467.1:0-6228 GCA_035942135.1 Solirubrobacterales bacterium
GTATATTCCCTTTGTCAAGCCAAATAATTTCGTAAATTAATGGTAGAGAAAAAGATAGAGAAGATCCCCCCGAGGCTCGCCTTTTCCGCCAACTATCGGCGCTACACGCCGGAGATGGCCGAGGCCTTGGTCCGCATCGCGGGCGCCCTCGCATCTATCCAGGCTGCCCGCATCCTCCCTGCGACCGCCGATCAGCTCAGGGCTTCCGCCCGGGTCGGCACCGTTCATTACTCCAATCTCATCGAGGGCAACGAACTGCCGGTGGTCGAAGCCGAGCGCGCCGCACGTCGCCGGCTCGACGCGGACTCGCGGGCGAAGATCGAGTTGGTGAACTACGTCGACGCCCTCGACCTCATCGATTCCCGCCTCGACGCCGAGGACCTCGAGCTCGCCCCGGACTTCCTCAAGGAGCTGCACGGCACCACCACCAAGGGCCTCGGCAGGGAGGACGACCCGCATTTCAAGCCACATCACGAGGGGGAGTGGCGGGACGGGGAGGCGGTCGTAGTCAACAAGATCACCGGCCGGGTGATGCACCAGGGGCCGCCGCCGGACGAGGTGGCGCCGCGGATGGAGTCGATGTTCGACTGGCTCGAGCGCAAATTCGAGAGCGAGACGCCCTACGTCCTTGCCGGGGTCATGCACTACGGCATCACCGACGTTCACCCCTTCGCGGACGGCAACGGTCGCGCGGCCCGTCTTTTCCAGGTCGCCCTGATGATGAAGGCGGGGATCCTGCCGGGCCGCATGTTCTCGTTCGAGCGCTTCTACGCCGAGGACCGAGACGCCTATTACGCGGCCTTGCGATCGGTTCGCGAGAGCACCTTCAACATGGCACCGTGGCTCCACTACTTCCTTGACGGCCTGGCGGAGGAGTACGAGCGGGTCGCGGCCACCGTGGAAGACCTCAGCTCGATGATGCAGCCGAGCGGAGGCGTGCCGCTGCAGCTCACTCCCGCCCAGGAAAAAGCCCTGACCACCCTTCGCATCCAGGGCCGCCGGGAGTTCACGCGGCGCGAGTACGAGCAGGCGGCGGCCGTCGGGCGCTCGACCGCGGGGAACGACCTGCGCCGACTGATCGAGCACGGGATCCTCGCCCCCCGCGGCAGCGCCGCCGCCACCCGCTACTCCTTTACCGAGCCGGGAAGCTCAGGGATCCGAGGGGGGGAGGGCCGCAGGGGGCGCCCCGCCAAGTGGACGGACGTGAAGATCGAGCGGGGGCTGCGGGACTTCCTCGCGGAGCGCTCCACCTGGCCTTCCGCAAAGGAGTTCCAGGCGGAGGGGCTGGGTGCCCTCTACGCGGCGGCCAGCAGGGCCGGCGGCATCGGCCGCTGGAGGCGGATCGTCGGGATGTGACCTCGGTCGCTCGGCCGGGGCTCAGGCGGCTGCGCCGGTGCCGGCGCGCTGGCCGACCAGCTCGACGATGTCGCCCATGATCCGGTTCACGTCGAAGTCCTTCGGCGTGTAGACGCCGGCGACGCCGGCTTCGCGCAGGCGCTCCGCGTCGGCGACGGGGATGATGCCGCCGACGACGACGGGCACCTCGAGGCCCTCCTCCTGCAGCAGCCGCACCACCTCGGGGATCAGCTCCAGGTGGGAGCCGGAGAGGATCGAGAGGCCGACCACGTCGACGTCCTCCTGCACGGCGGACTCGGCGATCTCCTCGGGGGTGAGGCGGATGCCCTGGTAGATCACCTCCATGCCGACGTCGCGCGCCCGCAGCGCCACCTGCTCGGCGCCGTTGGAGTGGCCGTCGAGGCCGGGCTTGCCGACCAGGATCTTGATCCGGTGGCCGATCTGCTCCGAGGTCTCGTCGACCCGGCGCCGCACCTCGTCCATCTGCTCGCGGTCCGAGGGCGCGGAGGCGCCGTCGACGCCGGTCGGGGCGCGGTAGGGGCCGAAGACCTCGCGCATCGTGTGGGCCCACTCGCCGGTGGTCGCGCCCGCTTTGGCGGCGGCGATCGTCGCGGGCATGATGTTGACGCCGTCGTCCGCGGCGGCCGCGGCAAGCTCCTCGAGGGCGGCGCGCACCGCGTCCTCGTCGCGCTCGGCCTTCCACTGCTCCAGCGCCTCGACCCGTTCGCGCTCGACCTCGGGGTCGGGCGTGAGGATGCCGCCGTCGGCGCCCGCCGTCAGCGGCGAGTCCTCGGTCTCGGTGAAGCTGTTCTGGCCGATCACCTTCTGCTCGCCGGCCTCGATCCGCGCCACCCGCTCGCGGTGGGACTCGACCAGGCGCGCCTTCATGTACGGCACGGCCTTGACGGCGCCGCCGTGCTCCTCGACCACGGCCATCTCGGCACGAGCGCCCGCGGTCAGCTCCTCGACCAGCCCGTCCATCACGACCGAGCCCTCGAAGATGTCGGGGTACTCGAGCAGGTCGGTCTCGTTCGCCAGCACCTGCTGGATCCGCAGGCTCCACTGCTGGTCCCAGGGGCGGGGGAGGCCCATCGCCTCGTTCCAGGCGGGCAGCTGGATCGCCCGGGCGCGGGCGTCGCGGCTGAGCGTCACCGCCAGCGCCTCCAGCACGATCCGCTGGATGTTGTTCTCCGGCTGCGCCTCGGTCAGGCCGAGGCTGTTGACCTGCACCCCGTAGCGGAAGCGCAGCATCTTCTCGTCGCTCACGCCGTAGCGCTCGCGCCCGATTTCCTGCCACAGCGCGCTCATCGTCCGCAGCTTCGCGATCTCCTCGACCAGCCGGATCCCGGCGTTGACGAAGAAGGAGATGCGGCCGAAGACCTTCGGGAAGTCCGCGTCGGCGACCTGGCCGCGCGCTTTCACCTCGTCGAGCACGGCGATCCCGGTCGAGAGCGCGTAGGCGATCTCCTGCACCGGCGTCGCCCCGGCCTCCTGCAGGTGGTAGCTGCAGATGTTGGTCGGGTTCCAGCTCGGCACCTCGTTGACGCTGAAGGCGACCATGTCGGCGATCAGCCGCATCGAGGGCTCCGGCGGGAAGGCGTAGGTCCCGCGCGAGAGGTACTCCTTGATGATGTCGTTCTGGGTCGTGCCCTTCAGCTGGTCACGGTTCACCCCGTTCTCCTCGGCGACGGTGACGTAGAGGCCGAGCAGCCAGGCGGCGGTGGCGTTGATCGTCATCGAGGTGTTCATCTCGTCGAGCGGGATGCCGTCGAAGAGCTGGTGCATGTCGCCTTTGTGGGCGACGGAGACGCCGACCTTGCCGACCTCGCCGCGGGCGAGGACGTGGTCGGGGTCGTAGCCGGTCTGCGTCGGCAGGTCGAAGGCCACCGAGAGCCCCGTCTGGCCCTTGGCCAGGTTCTTGCGGTAGAGCTCGTTGGAGCGGCGGGCGTCGGAGTGGCCGGCGTAGGTGCGCATCACCCACGGGCGATCGGGCTGGGGAAGTCGGTGGTCGCTCATGCGCTGAATGATATTTGGCGTTCAGGGCCGGTGCGCCCGCATCTTTCGACCTTCGCTGTGTTTAGGCTGACGACCCGATGAAGCTCCGGTTCTCAGCCGCCTTCCTCGCCGCGCTTGCCGTCGGCATGCTCACCTGCGCCGTCGCCGGCGCCGCGATGATCGGCATCTACCGCAACAGCATGGAGTCGCTCGGCCAGCGCAGCCAGCTGGTCAAGCTCTCCGGCCGCAGCTGCGAGCGCGCGGGCGTGGGGGGCGCGATGCGGATCGAGGTCGGTAAAGCCACCAGCGCCTGCTCCTACCGCACCCCGGTCCTGGGCCGCGACCTCGAGATCGCCGCCACCGAGCGGCTGCTCAGCGGCACGCCCGAGAACCTCCAGCGCAAGGCCTTCCTCGGCGTCGAGCTGCGGGCCGGGGGCGGCGCCAAGTACCAGCTCCTGGTCTTCCCGCGACAGCGCAAGGCGCAGCTGATCAAGGTGACGGAAGAAGGCACGAAATACCTCGCGATCGCCAAGGACGAGAAAGCGGTGATGGGGGTCAACGAGGCCAACGTGCTGCGGCTCCGCGCCGTCAACGTCAGCAGCGGCCCCGAGAAAGGCCACGCCCGCCTCTTCGCCTACGTCGGCAAAGCGCTGGTCGGCGAAGCGGTCGATGCGGGAGCGGGCGAGCTCTCCGGTCGCGCCTCCTCGGTGATCGTCGGCACGATCAAGAACGGCGACGGCATCGTCGCCAGCGTCGACGACGTCGTCGTCCGCGTGCCGAGCCCGTTTTAGTCCTCGCCCGCAGCGGTCGAAGTACTACCCAGGGTCATAATCCCCACGATGTCCACGAGCACGATCGAGCGGCCCAGGACTGCCGGCCCGGGGTCCGACCTGGGAGGCAACTGGCGGGTGATCGTCCGCAACGACAACCACAACACCTTCGACCACGTCGCTCAGACGCTGGCCCGGATCCTGCCCGGCGTCAGCCTCGAGCAGGGCCACCGGATCGCCGACCAGATCCACCACGGCGGCCAGGCGATCGTCTGGACCGGCCCGCGCGAGCCCGCCGAGCATTACTGGGAGCAGCTCGACGCCGCCGGCCTGACGATGGCGCCGCTGGAGCGCGGGTGAGGTTGCGCCGCGCTCACGGGCGAGGTGCGGTCGCGACCGTGCTGGCGGCCCTTGCGCTGCTCGCGGTCCCCGTTGCCGCAGCCGCCGATCCTGCCCTGCCCCCGGGGTTCCAGGATTCGATCGCCTTTCCTGATCTCGACAAGCCGACGGCCGTCGGCTTAGCCGACAACGGGATGGTCTTCGTCGCCGAAAAGGCCGGGAGGATCCAGGTCTTCGAA
The DNA here is from genome assembly GCA_035942135.1 of Solirubrobacterales bacterium. Taxonomy (GTDB): domain Bacteria; phylum Actinomycetota; class Thermoleophilia; order Solirubrobacterales; family 70-9; genus VAYN01. The sequence continues at coordinate 4,700 of DASZDI010000467.1, forward strand.
GACCTCGACGACGAAACGCCGGAGCTGTTCAAGGACCTGCGCACCGAGACCTACGACCACGGCGACCGGGGGCTGCTCGGGCTCGCCGTCGACCCGGACTTCCCGACCGACCCGTACGTCTACGCCCTCTTCACCTACGACCACGTGATCGGCTCCGGCGAACCGGTGCCGGAATGGGGGACGCCGAACACCAGCGGCGACTCCTGCCCGCTGGTCCCCGCCAACGAATCCGACGACTGCGTCGTCAGCGGTCGCCTGGTCCGCTACACCGCGAGCCTCAGCACCGACGGCGAAGGAAAACATGCGGTGGTCGGCGGCGAAAAAGTGCTGATCGCCGAAGACTGGTGCCAGCAGTTCTCCAGCCATTCGATCGGCGGTCTTCACTTCGGCCCCGAAGGGGCGCTCTACGCGGGAGGGGGCGACGGCGCCAGCTTCACCGGTGCCGACTACGGCCAGCTCGGCAGCCCGCCGAACCCGTGCGGGGACCCCGAAAAAGCGGGCGGCTCGTTGCGCTCCCAGGACCTGCGGACCCCGGAAACCGGTACGGACCCCACCGGCCTCAACGGCACGATCGTCCGCATCGACCCGGAGACCGGCAAAGGATGGCCCGGGAACCCGCTGGCCGACAGGGCGTCCGAGAACGAGAAGCGGATCGTCGCGCTCGGCTTCCGCAATCCCTTCCGCTTCACCCTCGACCCGGAGACGGGGGAGATGTACGTCGCCAACGTCGGTTCCTCCGAGTTCGAGGAGCTTGACCGCTTCAATCCCACCGCCGGCAGCCTCTTCAACTCGGGCTGGCCCTGCTACGAGGGCCGCAACAGGCATTTCCTCTTCAAGACGTTCGGCCTGCCGATCTGCGAAGGCCTCTACGTCGAACCCCAGGCTGTCTCGTCGCCGCTCTTCTACTACAGCCACAAACAGGCGATCGCGCCCGGCGACGAATGCCCGTACTCGTCCGGCTCCGCCATCTCCGCCCCCGCCTTCTACGAGGGAAGCGAATTCCCGGCCAAGTACAAAGGAGCACTCTTCTTCGCCGACTCCGTGCGCGGCTGCCTCTACGTGATGCTGCCCGGCGAGGACGGGCGACCTGACCCGGAGAAGATCGAGCCCTTCATGAGCGGCGGCAGCCTCTATCCCGGCATCGACGTCCAGGAAGGGCCCGACGGGTCGCTCTACTACGTGAGCCTCTTCGGCGAAGGGTTCAGCAAAGGCGCGGTACACCGGATCACCTATGCGCCCGGGGCGCCGCGAGCGAAACTGACCGCGGACTCGCAGTACTCGCAGGACGTCGAACACGAATTCCAGCTCGACGCCGGCGGTTCGAGCGACCCGACCGGGGAACCGCTGCAGTTCGAATGGGACCTCGACGGCAACGGCAGCTTCGAGACCATCGGTGGGGAAGCGCACGCCGTCAAATTCACCGAAGCGAAAAACGTCATCGTCTCCGTCCGGGTCGAAGACGGAGAAGGCCTCACCAACACGGCGAAGCTGACGCTCTACCCCGGTGCCACCCCGCCGGTCCCGACGAT
>DASZDI010000468.1:0-1702 GCA_035942135.1 Solirubrobacterales bacterium
ACGCTGCACAAGCCAGATTCCGTATGTAATTAAGTGCCGTGGGGCGAAACAGAGACATTTAGCGTCCTCCGTGACGTTCCACTGGCGACCGAGCTATCTCACCCTGGTGAGACCTCTAGCTTTGCGTCCCCGCCTCGCGACGGGTTTGCCTTTGTCAGTGCTGGTTGTTTTCCTTACCGGGCGGTCATCGGCGATGGATCGTGCCCCTTGACCAAGTTGGACGTTTGGTCCAACGGCGGCTGGACTTTCGTCCAGGCGCAGGCGTGGTGACAGCCCCTGTGCGAGCCCGCTCATCCCTAATGCGCGCGCCCCTCGCGGGCGATACAGGGAGGGCCACCGATGTCCACGCACGCGATCGACAACGCGGAGCGCACCCGCGACTCCAACGAGCTGCGCGAGCGCCCGATGAGCCCTGACCTGCGCCGGGCCGAACTGCTGGGCGGCTCCGCCTTCCTGCTCGTAGCGGGCGGGTTGGCCCTGCTCGCCGGCGTCGACTCCTTCTCGCCCCTGACCGCGCTCATCTACGTGGTCGGGATCGCGATCGCCAGCAACGTCCGCTTCGACTTCGGGGCCGGCTTCACCGTCCCCACCCAGGCCGTCTTCGTGCCGATGCTCTTCGCGGTCCCGGTCGCGGTGGTGCCGCTGCTGACCATGCTCGCCCTCGTCCTCGGCATGGTCCCGGCCGTGGCGCGGGGGCGGATCGCGCCGAGCTGGATGCTGACCGCCCCCGGCAACAGCTGGTTCGCGCTCGGCCCCGCGCTCGTCCTCGCCCTCGCCGGCGACCTCAGCCCCGACAGTCGCGTCGGCATCCTCGTCCTCGCCCTGGCGGCGCAGTTCGCCGTCGACTTCGTCGCCGCGGCGGTGCGCGACCGGCTCTTCGGCGACGCCCCGCCGCTCGACGAGCTGGCCCGCGAGGTCGCCCCGATCTACGCGATCGACGTCGCCCTCTCCTCGCTCGGCCTCGTCGTCGCCCTCGCGGTCGCGCACGGCTACGGCTCCTGGCCGGTGATCCTGATCGCGCCGCTGTTCGTCGTCCTCCGCGTCTTCTCGCGGGAGCGCCAGGAGCGCCTCGAGCAGCTGGCCGAGCTGAACGACGCCTACCAGGGCACGGCGCTGCTGCTCGGCGACGTGGTCGAGGCCGACGACTCCTACACCGGCGCCCACAGCAAGAGCGTCGTCCGCCTCTCGCTCGACGTCGCCGCCGCGCTCGGGCTCAGCTCCGCCCAGACCCGCAACGTCGAGTTCGGCGCCCTGCTCCACGACGTCGGCAAGCTCGCCGTCCCCAACGAGATCATCAACAAGCCCGGCAAGCTGAACGAGCGCGAGTGGGAGATCGTCAAGACCCACACGATCGAGGGGCAGAAGATGCTGGCGCGGATCGGCGGCTTCATGGCTGAAATCGGGGTGATCGTCCGCGCCTCGCATGAGCACTGGGACGGCAGCGGCTACCCCGACGGGCTGCGCGGCGAGGAGATCCCGGTCGAGGCACGGATCGTCTGCGCCTGCGACGCCTTCAACGCGATGACGACGACCCGCTCCTACCGGCGGGCGATGCGCCCGCGCGACGCGGTCGCCGAGATGGAGCGCTGCGCCGGGACCCAGTTCGACCCGCGGGTGGTCGAGGCGCTGCTGGCGGTGATCGGGTCGAGCCAGGAGGAGGGGGCGCCGGGCGAGGGACCGGACGCGCAGGAGTCGACCGGAG
>DASZDI010000469.1:0-5251 GCA_035942135.1 Solirubrobacterales bacterium
CTTCGCCAGCTCGATCCGCGCCATCGCAGCGGCGCCGATCATCCCGGCGTTGTTGCCCAGCGTCGCCTCGAGGATCGGCGTCCGGTTCATCGGGTTCAGCGCCCGCCGGCGGAGCTCGCGGCGAGCGGGCTCCAGCAGCAGGTCCCCGGCCGCGATGACGCCGCCGCCGACGACGATCGCGTCGGGCTGGAAGATGTTGGCGAAGGTCGCGCAGGCGACGCCGAGCCGGCTGCCGATCAGGTCGAAGACGCCGATCGCCAGTTCGTCGCCCGCGAGCGCGGCCTCGGTGACGGCGCGCCCGTCGACCTCGCCGCCCCCGGCGAGCACCTTGCCGAGGGCCGAGTCGGGAGCGCTTTCCGCCGCCGCCCGCCCCTCGCGCCCCAGCGCCGTGCCCGAGGCGAGCGCCTCGACGCAGCCGTGGTTGGGGCAGTTGCCCTGGCAGGGCGGCCCGTCGGCCTGGATCACCGTGTGGCCGAGCTCGGCCCCGGCCCCGGTCGAGCCGCGGTAGATCTCGCCGCCGAGGACGAGGCCGCCGCCGATCCCGGTGCCGACGGTCAGCATCACCGTGTCCGGCTTGCCCCGGGCGGCGCCGAAGAGGTACTCGGCGAGGGCGGCGACGGTGGCATCGTTGTCGACGAAGACCGGCAGGCCGACCCGCTCGCTGACCAGGTCCCGCAGCGGCACGTCGGAGAGCGGCAGGTTGACGGCGGCGACGGCCACCCCGCGCTCATGGTCGATCGTCGCCGGGACGCCGAGCCCGACGGCGACGACGTCGGGGCGCGCGTCCCGCGCCTCCTCCACCTCGCGGACCAGCATCTCGACCAGCTCGTCCTCGCTCTGGCCGGTCGAGGCCTCGCGACTTTCGTACAGCGGCTCGGTGTCGGAGAGGACTCCGACCAGCATCTTCGTGCCGCCGAGATCGACCCCGATCGTCTCGCCGGCGCTCACGAGGAGCCGGAGGGGGGAAGGCGGACGACCGAGTGCATCGCCATGATTTCTAGCCTTTCATGACCCCCGGCGACGAGCAGCGGCCCCCAGAGCCGCCCGAATACAACGTCTACAGGTCCCGCAAAGGGCTGTTTTCACGCCTGAAAGGCGCGGATCTGTCCTCGTTGCGGGACCGTGCAAAGCTGCCTTCACGCCGCCCGCGCGGCGGCGGCGAGCCGCCCGGGCCGCGCCACCCGCGCGCTCCGTTCAACCTCCGGCGCGTCTTCAAATGGCTCGCGCTGGCGGCGCTGGGATGGATCTTGCTGAGCTTCCTCGCCTTCGCCGTCTCGGCCCAGATCCAGTCCTTCAAGCTCTCCGGCGAAGCGAGCAAGGAGCTGAGCGGTGACCCGCTGCTGCTGCCGAGCGCGCAGACGATCCTCGTCCTCGGCACCGACGCGCGGCCGCCCGGCAGCGGCGACCGGGACGTCTCCGAGGAGTGCTTCGAGCAGCAGTCGAGGGGCGAGAAGCCACACGAGCCCTGCTTCGAAGGCGAATTCCGCGCCGACACCCTGATGCTGATCCGCGCCGGCGGCGGCGCCTTCCGCAAACTTTCGATCCCCCGCGACGCCTTCGCCGAGATCCCCGGCTCGGCGCCGACGAAGATCAACGCCGCCTTCGCCTACGGCGGCGCCGCCCTGCAGATCAAGACGGTCGAGCAGTTCCTCGGGATCGAGATCGACCACGTCGCGATCGTCGACTTCACCGGCTTCGAAGACCTGATCGACGCGGTCGGCGGAGTCGAGGTGGACGTCCCGAACAAGCTCTGCGCCGACATCTCCGGCGGCTCCGGCGGCGGCCAGGGCGGGATCACCCTGCGCCTGAAGAAGGGCGAGAACACGCTCGACGGCCGGAAAGCCCTCGCCTACTCGCGCATCCGCAAGGTGAGCGAATGCCCCGGCCCCGGCAAGAGCGCCTACTCACTCGGCTACGACGACCTCGACCGCGAGCGGGCGCAGCAACAGGTGATCAACGGGATCAAGGGCCGCCTCACCGACCCGCTCCGCCTTCCCTACAACTTCGTCAAGGGCCCGATCATCGGCTGGGAGGCGCCGAAGGCGTTCGTCAGCGACATGGGCTTCCTGACGATGCCGCAGCTTGTCCTCGCCGCCGGGATCGGCGGCAGCGCCCCCGCCGAGATCCTCTGCGGCACCGAGCAGACCGAATGCGGCCCCGGCCCGGAAAGCTCGATCGAAGTCCCCGAGTTCGAACGCCGGCGAGCCGTCAACCGCCTCCTCAACGGCTAGATCTCATCGACGAGTGGCGACTTATGCTCCCTATAGGAGGGTCAACTCGCCAATCGTCACTCGGCCTGGCCGGGTTTCGTCCCGACCAGCGCGGAGACGATCAGAGCGGTGAAGCCGGCGGCAAGGGAGCCGGCGGTGTTCTTGAGGTCGGTGCCGCTCGATTCGCCGGTGGCGAGGACTTCGACCGCGATCCACTCGCCGAGGCCGAGGACGACCAGCACGACCAAGGCGTAGGTCCGGGCCGCGAGCGTGTACCACTTCGCCATCGAGCGGTCGTCGAGTCGCCGCCCCGCCAGCTCCAGCTGGATCGGCGACTCCGGGGCGGGTTGGCGCCGGGTGAAGTAGCGCTGCTCGATCGCCAGCGCCAACAGCAGCACCGGGATGATCTGGGAGACGGCTTCGAAGTACTCGTCCTTGGCGCGGCCGTCGACCAGCAGCGCGGTCACCGCATAGGCCGCGACCGGCGCGACGATCGCCGCGACCGCGAAGGCGAACTTCCCCAGCAGCACCGCCCGGGCCTGCTTCGAGAGGCCCTGGCGACCTTCCGCGCTCGACATCGGCCGGCGCTCAGTCAGCGGTGGAGGCGGCCGGCTTCGAGTCCGACTTCGACTCGCTCTTGCTCGAATCCGACTTCGAGTCCGAGGAGCCCGAGTCCGAGCTCTTCTCGCTCGATCCCTCGCCGCTCCCGTTGCCGCCGCCCTTCCGCGTCCCGTAGTCGGTGTTGTGGAAGCCGGAGCCCTTGAAGTGGATCGCCGGCGGCGTCAGCACGCGCACCGCGGGGGCGCCGCACTCTTCGCACTCGGTCAGCGGCTCGTCGGCCATCTTCTGGATTGCCTCGAAGACGTGCCCGTTCTCGCATTTGTACTCGTAGATCGGCATGGCGGTGCGTGATTATCGCAGCCGCTACCGTTCCCGCCATGGCAACGGCCGAGCAGGGAGCCCCCGAGACCGACGTGACGATGGACGAGATCGTCGCGCTGTGCAAGCGGCGCGGCTTCGTCTTCCCCTCCTCGGAGATCTACGGCGGCCTCGGCTCGACCTACGACTACGGCCACTACGGCGTCCTCCTCAAGAGCAACGTCAAGGCCGAGTGGTGGAAGGCGATGCTGCAGGAGCGCGACGACATCGTCGCCCTCGACTCGGCGATCCTCCAGCACCCGCGGGTGTGGGAGGCCTCGGGCCACCTCGAGGGCTTCACCGATCCGCTCGTCCAGTGCCTCGGCAAGTGCAAGAAGCGCTGGCGCGAGGACCATCTGCGCGAGGCGGTCGAGGCCGAAGGCGGCGACCCGAGCGCGGAGCTGCGCTGCCCGCAGTGCGACGGCGAGCTCTCCGAGCCGCGCCAGTTCAACCTCATGTTCGAAACCCACGTCGGCCCGGTCGCCGAGGACGGCAACACCGTCTACCTCCGCCCCGAGACCGCCCAGGGCATCTTCATCAACTTCAAGAACGTGCTCGGCTTCGCCCGCAAGAAGCCGCCGTTCGGGATCGCTCAGGTCGGCAAGTCCTTCCGCAACGAGATCACCCCCGGCAACTTCATCTTCCGCACCCGCGAGTTCGAGCAGATGGAGATGGAGTACTTCGTGCCCCCGGCCGAGGCCGAGAAATGGCACCAGCACTGGATGGGCGAGCGCGAGCGCTGGTACACCGAGCTCGGCATCCGCCCCGAATACCTGCGGGTCCGCGCCCACGGCGCCGACGAGCTCTCCCACTACTCCTCGGCGACGAGCGACATCGAGTACCTCTTCCCGATCGGCTGGTCGGAGCTGGAGGGGATCGCCGACCGCGGCAACTTCGACCTCACCCAGCACGCCGAGTTCTCCCGCGAGAAGCTCGAGTACTTCGACCAGCAGACCAAAGAGAAGTACGTCCCCCACGTGATCGAGCCCGCCGCGGGCGCCGACCGCGCCACCCTCGCCTTCCTCGTCGACGCCTACGAGGTCGAGGAAGTGGAGGGCCGCCAACGCACCGTCCTGCGCCTGCACCCGCGCCTCGCCCCGGTCAAGGTCGCCGTCCTCCCCCTCGTCTCCAAGGAGGGCATGCCGGAGAAGGCCCGCGAGATCTTCCAGGATCTGCGCCGCCGCCTCCCCGCCGAGTTCGACGAGGGCGGCTCGATCGGCAAGCGCTACCGCCGCCAGGACGAGATCGGCACCCCCTGGGGCATCACCGTCGACCACCAGACGATGGACGACGACACCGTCACCCTCCGCGACCGCGACTCCCTCGAGCAGGTCCGCGTCCCGATCGAGGGCCTCGGCGACGAGCTGGTCGGGCGACTGGAAGCACCCTGGCGCAGCCCGAAGCTGGGCTGACGGGATTGCTCAGGGGGCGATTTGCCCTGCTAGGCCGACCAACTCGCTACCAATCACTCGAAGCCATCTCTCCTGCATAAGGGGTTCTGGCCTTCTCCAGTCGCGCAGAAACCGGCCCGCAGAAGCACCGGGGTATCTCTTTCCAGCTAGCCCTATGGATGCTGCGTCCATCTCCCGTTTAACCTGCTCCCCTCCATGAGCGATCCGATGACGTATGGACCCATACCACTCGAGTCTCGCTTCGTTAGAGACGATGATCTGACTGTGAACTCCGTTCTGGAACCACTTTTCGCATCTGGCCATAACAGTTCTTGGGTTATGCCACAGTAAATATTCGCGACCACCGTATAAGGCTTCTCGCGCAGCCTCGATGCGGGAGAACGGCGAATTCTGGACTAGCGAGGGCGTCCATACAGGTGAAGACCGTCCACACATCATTCGCAGAAAAGTTTGCTCTAAAAATATCTCCCAGCTTACGAATATCCTCAAGTAGGACATCTCGTAGAGGAATCCCAACCTGGGGCTCCGAAGCTCCTTTCTGGTTAAGGAACCCGGCGCTGATTGGCTCCACGCTACCTCCCCCGCGCGAGCTATACCGACGGCCTTATCTACCGCGGTAGCAAACTGGGACCCCAGCGGAGGCATCTCTCGACTCATCGTTAAAAAGCAGTTTTCAACACCGTACGAGTACGCGTTCGCCTAGGTTGAATA
>DASZDI010000470.1:0-1969 GCA_035942135.1 Solirubrobacterales bacterium
GTCCGGCTCGCCCCCGCCGAGGCCGAGGCGACGGAATGCGTCTGGCAGCGCCACACGAAGCGGGTGGTGAAGCACGTCCGCCGGCACGGCCGCCTCCGCAAGGTCGTCCGCAAGCGGCACCGCTGGACCTGCAGGCCGGTGGCGGCGACGCCGGTCGCAGCCTCGCCCGTCCCCGTGGCGCCCGCGCCTCCGGCGCCGCCCGTCCTCGAACCCGAACCGGAAGCGAACCGGGTCGCGGCGAAATCGTTCGAGTTCTACTTCGTCCTCTCCCGCCCCAGCGTGCGGCCGGGGAAAGTCACGGTCGAGCTGAACAACCAGGGCGAGGACCCCCATAACCTCAACATCCGCCGCGAGAGCGACGAGGGCCCGCCCCTGGAAATCGCCGAGACCGCCTCCCTGCAGCGTCGCACCGCGAGCTTCGAGCTGCCGGTGGGGAGATACCGCCTCTGGTGCTCGCTCCCCGAACACGAGGAAAAAGGCATGCAGACGACGCTCCTCGTCGAGTAGCTCAGACGAGCGGCTTCGGGTGGCCGATCGAGCCGACCTCGGAGAGGTCGCGACGGAACGGCAGACCGGCGGTCCAGTCGAGTACCGCGCGGGCTTTGCGGGCGGTGCCCGGGATCTGGCTCATGTGGTAGGTCCGGGCCATCCACCAGGCGGGGAAGCCGCGGAAGGTGCGGTCGCCGATCTTGCCGACGGCCTTGTAGCGGCCGAGGTTGACGAAGGCGGCTTCGCTGCGGTACTCGAACGGCGCCGGCGTGCCGATCCCGAGCTCGGCGGCGATGTTGCGAGCGACGACGGGGCCTTGGCGGACCGCGTGCTGCGCCGTCGGCGGGCAGGTGCCGCCGCGCGGGTCCGGGGCGGCGGCGCAGTCGCCGATCGCCCAGACCGAGTCCATCCCCTGCACCCGCAGGTGGTCGTCGACCGGGACCCGGCCGCGCTCGTCGAGCGGCAGGCTCAGCTCCTTGAGGATCGGCTGCGGGGCGACGCCCGCGGTCCAGACGACGGTGCGGGTCGGCAGCACCTCGCCGCCCGAGAGGCGGGCGCTGTCGGCCGTGACCTCCTCCAGGGTGGTGTTGAGGCGGATGTCGATGCCGCGCCCGCGCAGCTCCCGCAGCGCGTACTCGCCGAGCTGGGGGTCGATCTCCGGCAGCACCCGACCGGTCGCCTCGACCAGGACCCAGCGCATCCCGTGCAGGCGGGCACGCGGGTAGCACTCCATCGCGTCGGCGGCGAAGTCCTGGAGCTCAGCCAGGGCCTCGAGCCCGGCGTAGCCGCCGCCGACGAAGACGTAGGTGAGCAGCTGTTCGCGCCGGACCGGGTCTTCGGTCGCGTTGGCTTCCTCCAGCGTCTCGATCACGTGGTTGCGCAGGTAGATCGCGTCGGCGAGCCCCTTGAAGCCGACCGCGTGCTCGGCCAGACCGGGCACCGGCAGCACCCGGGAGACGGAGCCGACCGAGAGCAGCAGCTGGTCGTAGGGCAACTGCTCGGTCTGCCCGTACTTGGCCCGCAGCGTCACCGTCTTCGCCTCCGGATCGTGCCCGACGATTGCCCCGAGCCGCAGGTAGGTCCGCTTGAGGATGTCCCGCAGCGGCGTCACCACGTGCCGCGGCTCCAGGGTTCCGGCAGCCGCCTCCGGCAGGAACGGCGTGTAGAGCACGAAGTTCGTCTCGTTGACGAGCATCAGCCGCGCCGACTGCTTCGGCATCACCCGCTCCAGCTCCCGCGCCGCCGCCGCGCCGCCGAACCCACCCCCCGCGATCACCACGTTCCAGGCCATAGGCCCAACGTAGCACTTTGTAACAACTTGTCACAAAGTGACTTCTGCAACTACGACAGGGGTCTCAACCCTCCGTGGTTCCTTAGTCCTGCCCTGGAGGACAAAGGAACCACAACTCCCCGCCTCGACTCTCGCAGGGGGAGCGGGAGGCCCTCTCCGGACACTCAACAGCGAGCCATAGGCGAGCTG
>DASZDI010000471.1:0-2206 GCA_035942135.1 Solirubrobacterales bacterium
GTGCTACGTCCTGTGCGTGGGGCGCGGCGACAGCGCGTTCGTGGCGGCCAGCCCGGAGCTGCTCGTGCGCCGGGACGGCCTGCGCGCCGGGACGCTGGCGCTCGCCGGCTCCACGCGCCGCAGCGCCGACCCCGCCGTCGACGACCACCTCGGCGAGCAGCTGCTGCGCAGCGACAAGGACCGCCGCGAGCAGCGGATCGTCGCCGAGCGGATCGTCCGCGCCCTGCGCCCGCACGCGGTCTGGGTCGAGGCCGGGGCCGAGCCGGAGATCGTCAAGGTGGCGAACATCCAGCACCTGGCGACCCCGGTGATCGCCCAGCTCGCCGAGCCCCACTCGGCGATCGAGCTGGCGGGCCTGCTGCACCCGACCCCCGCCGTCGGCGGCGAGCCCTGGCCCGCCGCCGCAAAGGCGATCGCCGAGCTCGAGGGCATGGACCGCGGCTGGTACGCCGCCCCGGTCGGCTGGATGGACGCCACCGAGGACGGCGAATTCTGCGTCGCCCTCCGCAGCGCCCTCCTCCGCGACCGCGAGGCCCACCTCTTCGCCGGCGTCGGCGTCGTCGCCGGCTCCGACCCCGCCGCCGAGCTGGCCGAGACCGAGGTCAAGCTGCAGGCGCTGTTGCCGCTGCTGGCGGAGTAGCGTAAGGCCGATGAACCGCGCAGTTACTTCTCTGGTACTGGTCGTGCTTCTCTTGCTTGCGGCGGATGCCGACGCCGCGACGCCCGAAGGCCCGCGGTTGGCTATCTCGGTTTCCGACGGCGAAAGCTCGGAAGTGATCACGACCGGCCCGTCGGGCGAGGGCCCGCAGCGGCTGATCGGCGGCCCCGGTGCGTTGATCGGCGATCCCCTCTCGTGGTCCGCCGACGGCGGTCTGCTCGCGTTCACCGCGTCGGGAGTCGACAGCACCGCTTCGGGGCCTTTCGGAACCGGCTGGCCGGTGGTCGGAATGGTCAAGATGGACGGAAGCCGCCCCCATGTGTTTCCGCGCGCCTTTCTCAACGCCGGCGACCCGGTCATGGCTCCCGATGGTCGCTCGGTCGCCTTCCAGCGGATCAAGCTCGTTAAGACCCTGCCCGGCAGGGAGAGCTATCTCTTCAAGAGCTCTATCTGGCTGCTCAACGTCGAAAGCGGCTCGGCGAGGCGGCTGACTCGCTGGCGGCTCGCCTCCTTTTTCGAGCCGATCTCCTACTCGTCGGACGGTTCGACCCTCGTCGCTCTCCACTTCGACCGTCGCAGGCTTCGCCTCGTCGGAATCAACCTCCGCAGTCTCCGCAGTCACCGCCTGGCAGCTCTCTCTCCCGACACCGAGGAGCCGATCTACTCGCCGGACGAGAGCAGGCTGGCGTTTGTGCGCCTGAAAGTCCGGCGTTTCCAGTTGCCCCGGCCGGATCGGCCGATCAGCGAGCTCTGGGTGGCGCGCGCGGACGGCCGTGACGCCAAGCGCCTCCTGCGCAGGAATGGCTACATCTCGTCTCCGAGCTGGGACCCGTCTGGCAGCCGCCTGTCCTTTACGCACAACCCACCCGCCGAAGCGACCGGTGGCTTGGAACCGGAACCCGGCAACAAGGTGATGGCGATCAATGCCGACGGGACCTGCCTGACCCGGGTCTTCACCGACCCTGAGATAACCGTCTACGGCAGCGCCTGGCAGCCGGGCGTGGGGCGCGAGGCGGGTCCGATTAGCTGCTGACGCCGACTTGAACCGCGGCTGCGAGGCGGCGGTGCGTCTCGACATTGGTACCGCGGTCGGTCTTCACCTCGATCAGGCCGGTGCCGGCGGCCAAGGCGCCCGGTAGGTCGCCGAGCGATTCGAGGCGGCGGTGAGGGAGGTCGAAGAGGGCCGCGGCCTTGGCGATGTCGACGCCGCGGGGGGTTCCGAGCAGGGCCTCGAACTCGTCGTCGTCCAGCGTCGACTCCTGGGGGAGGAAGTGGAAGATGCCGCCGCCGTCGTTGTCGATGACGAGGATGCGGACCGGGGTGGAGACCTCGCGCAGTGCCGCCAGGCCGCCGATGTCATGGAGGAAGCCGAGGTCGCCGCTGACGATCGTGGTCGGGCGGCCGCTCGCGTGGGCGGCGCCGATGCCGGAGGAGATCAGGCCGTCGATCCCGTTGGCGCCGCGGTTGGAGAGGAAGAGGGCGTCGGTCTCGCTTGCGGAGAGGAACGCCTCCTGGTCGCGGATCGGCATGCTGGAGCTGGTGTAGACG
>DASZDI010000472.1:0-10236 GCA_035942135.1 Solirubrobacterales bacterium
GAGTAGTGCTCGAGGACCGGCCGCGTCGAGGTGCCCTCGTGCAGCTCGGAGACCGCCTCCTGGCGGCGCTTGGTGAAGCCGAGGAAGGCGGCGAGCATGCCGGTGCAGAGGATCAGCCACTCCGAGGCGTGGGCGTCGACGGCCTCGGCGCCGGCGGCGACGCGGAGGATGAACAGCCCCGCCAGCGTCATCACGTCGATGATCACGATCTGCTTCAGGCCAAGGCTGTAGGCGACCTGGGCGACGCCGTAGCCGACGACCATCAGCCCGACCTCCCAGCTGACGAGGAAGCCGATGCCGATGCCGATCGCGGCGATCACGGGGGCGATCACCTTTGCCGCCGCCTCTGAGAGCTCCCTCGCCGCCAGCGGGCGGAAGCGCTTCTTCGGGTGCTTGCGGTCGAGCTCGACGTCGATCAGGTCGTTGAGGAAGTAGCCGGCGCTGGAGATCAGGCAGAAGGCGACGAAGGTGATCAGCGCCGCGCCGACCGCGTCAAGCTCGGTGAACTTGCCGGAGAAGAGCAGCCCGGCGAAGACGAAGACGTTTTTGATCCACTCCTTCGGCCGACCCGTCTTGATCGCCGCCCGCAGCGGCGAGCGCCGCGGCACCACGGGCTCCTGCTCGGGCTGGCGCGGCTCAGCCGGCACGGTCGGTTGTTCGGAGGTGATCGTTTCCATCAGCGGGAGGCGGCTCACTGGGCGCGGGTGGCTGCCCAAGCCGGAATTCAGGTCGCGACAGGGTATCGCCGCGCGGCGGCGTCCTCCATAGCGAACGGCGTTCGTCCTTTGTCATGCATAGGGCGATAAAGGACGAACGCCGATCACGCGGGGTCGATGAGGACGCCGGGGTTGAGCATGCCGGCCGGGTCGAGCTCCGTCTTGGCGGCGCGGAGGGCGGCGGCGAAGGGGGCGGGGCGCTGGCGGTCGTACCAGGGGCGGTGGTCGCGGCCGACGGCGTGGTGGTGGGTGATCGTGCCGCCGGCTGCGATCAGGGACTCGGAGACGGCGGCCTTGATCTCGTCCCACTGCTCGACCTCGCCGCCGCGGATCGCCGGGGCGAGGACGGTGAAGTAGGGGGCGGCGCCGTCGGGGTAGACGTGGGTGAGGCGGCAGCTGACGCGGGGGGACCCGGGACCGTCGCTCGGGGTGCCGCTGACCTCCGCGGCCACCCGCCGGGTCGTCTCCATCACCGTCGCGTGGAACTCCTCGAAGCGGTCCCAGGTGATCGCCGTCTCGAAGGTCTCGGAGAGAACGCCGCAGGCGACGAAGGTGTCACGCAGGTAGGGCGCCGATAGAAACGCGCCACGCCAAGTGTTGACGGGCCTATTTCCCTCCATATAGGGGTCTTTCAGGCCCGTCGACGCGGTGGTTCGGGTCTCGCCGGAGACGCCGCTGTGAGCTTGGGCCAGCTCCAGCGCCCGGTCCATCCAGGGATCAAGGGGATGGTCGGCCGACTCGAAGCCGAGGAGCAGGAGGTGGGCGCTGCCGTCGCCGGCTCCGGTCAGCTCGGCCTCCCCGGCGTCGAGCAGGCGGCAGTTGGAGGGATGGAGGCCGGACTGGGCGATCTCGCGGACGGCGCCCACTGCCGCACCGAAGTCGTCGAAGCTCACCCCGACCGACGGTCCTCATACCCCCACCCCCAATGCTTGAGCCTGCGCTCCGCCACCACTCCAACCTACAAGCGAACGCACTTCCTCCCGCATACCGGGAACAACTACGTCCACGCCCCCGCGAACGGGTCCGGGGGATGTCCCCCAGGACACTCAACATCGAGCCATAGGCGAGATGTGTCCAGGGGGACATCCCCCGGACCCGCCACAGCAAGCTGCTACCAGTGCACGCCTTTCATCAAGTGCGCAAACGCAACCGCCTCGGTAGAGGGCGCCTTGTCCCGCGCCTCCTCTTTCTTCCCTTTGGCCGCCTGCGAATCCGGGAACAGCTTGTAAGCCGTATTGAGGATCGAATCGCTCGCTTTCGGCGCCACCGCGTACAGCAGCTCCCCCAGGTTCCCGAGCCGCGTCGCCACCTTCTTCGGCCGGTTGATCATCGCCTTGGTGATCATCTCCGCCGCCTCCTCGGGCGTGATCGCCGGGAACATGTCGTACATCCGCGTCGGCGCGATCATCGGCGTCCGCACCAGCGGCATGTTGACGGTGGTGAGGTGGACGTCGTCTTCGACCACCTCGGAGGCGATCACCCGGCTGAAGGCGTCCAGCGCCGCCTTCGAGGCGACGTAGGCGGAGAAGCGCGGCGGGTTGGTCTGCGTCCCGATCGAGCTGATGTTGATGATGTGCCCCGACTTGCGGGCCCGCATCGTCGGCATCAGCGCCAGGATCAGCCGCACCGCGCCCAGGTAGTTGAGCTGGATCGTGCGCTCGAAGTCGTGGTAGCGGTCGTAGGAGAGGGCGATCGAGCGCCGGATCGAGCGGCCGGCGTTGTTGACGAGGATGTCGACGTGGCCGTGGTAGGTCAGCACCTCCTCGGCCATCCGTTCGATGTCGTCGAAGTCGGCGAGGTCGCACTGGTGGATGTGCGCGGTGCCCCCGGCGGCGATGATCTCCTCCTTGGTCTCCTCGAGCTTGTCGATCGAGCGGGCGATCAGCAGCACCGTGGCGCCGGCGTCGGCGACCTTGACCGCGGTCGCTTTGCCGATCCCCGAGGAGGCCCCGGTGATCAGCACGACCTTGCCCCGCACCGCCGCCGAGAGCGAGCGGTCGCGGAAGAGGTCGGGGTCGAGGTTGCGCTCCCAGTAGTCCCACACGCGCGCCGCGTAGGTCTCCAGCGGCGGCACCTCGATCCCCGAGCCTTTCAGCGCTTTCTGCGTCCGGGTCGAGTCGAAGGTGGTCGGGTAGTCGACGTAGGTGAGCAGCTCGGGCGGCAGACCGAGCCGGCCCAGCGCCATCTTGGCCGCGTGCTTGGCGGGCGGCAGCAGGTTCAGCGCCGTCCGCACCGCCCCCGTCGCGGGCTCGGTGACGTCGCTGTCGAGGCGGACCGCCATCTGCGGCGCGTCGGCGGCCCGGGCGAAGAGGTTGATCACTTCCCCTGCCGTCTTCGGGTCGGGATCGGTGAGGTGGAAGGCGCGCCCGTTCAGCCGCGGTTTGTGGGCGATGTGGTCGATCGCGGCGGCAACGTAGTCGACCGGGACGATGTTGATCTCGCCGCCCTCGATCCCGACGATCGGCAGCCAGTTCGGCGCCACCCGCCGCAGCCGCTGCAGGGTCTTGAAGAAGAAGTAGGGGCCGTCGATCTTGTCGATCTCCCCGGTCCGCGAGTCGCCGACCACGATCCCGGGCCGGTAGACCCGCCAGGGGCGCCGGCACTCGTCGCGGACCAGCCGCTCGGACTCGTGCTTGGTGCGGAAGTAGGGGTTGTTGTCGAGCCGTTCGGCCTCCTCGAACATGTCCTCGGTCCAGGTGCCGCGGTAGAGGCCGGCGGCGGCGATCGAGCTGACGTGGTGGAAGCAGCCCGCCTCCAGCGCCCCGGCGAGCTCGATCGCGTGCCGGGTGCCCTCGACGTTGGCGATCTCCTGCGCCGCGGCATCCGCCGTCAGGTCGTAGATCGCCGCCAGGTGGAAGAAGTGGTCGATCTCCCCCCGCATCGCCACCAGGTCCTCCTCGGAGACACCGAGCCCGGGCTGGGAGAGGTCGCCGGTGACCGGGACGATGCGGGCGCCGTCGGCCCCGAAGCCGGTCCGCAGCTCCTCGAGCCTGCCGCGCGATCCGGCCCGCACCAGGGCGTAGATCGTGCCCTCCCGCTCGAGCAGCTTCTGGACGAGGTTGCGGCCGATGAAGCCGGTTGCGCCGGTGACGAAATAGCTCATGGCAATGCAGGGTATCTCCATTCACCTGCTCGCAAACTTCATTGCCTAGACTGAAGCCAGAGATGCCAGAGACGGCCACCGTCCAGATAACGATGCCCGAGATGGGCGAGTCGGTGACCGAGGGCATCGTCCTCGAGTGGCACGTCGCCGAGGGCGACACGGTCAGCGAGGGCGACACCGTCGTCGAGGTCTCCACCGACAAGGTCGACGCCGAGGTGCCGGCGCCGATGGACGGGGTGATCGTGAAGATCGTCGCGCAGGTGGACGACGAGGTGCCGGTCGGGGCTCCTTTGGCTGAGATGGAGGCTGGATCTGGGGAGGGACAGAGCGGGCAGCCGGCGGGTCCTGTCACCGCAGGGGACCCACCCCCTCCGGTAGCTGAAGCTTCCTCGGGGGAGGGATCCCCTGCGGCGCCACCCCCCGGAGACGCGTCTACTACCCCCCAGGGCTCGAACGGTGGCTCGGGCAACGGCAACGCGGACGTGAGGGCGACGCCGGTCGCCAGGCGAGTAGCTGAAGCCACGGGCGTCGATCTCGGCTCGATCAAGGGCTCCGGCCCGGGCTCGAAGGTGACCAAGGAGGACGTGCTCGCGGCGGGGAACGGTGGTGGGAACGGGGCATCCGCCGCTCCGGCCCAAGGCGAGGCGAAGCAGCTGCGGGGGGCCGCGGCGATGTTGGCGAATGCGATGGACGAGAGCCGGGCGGTGCCTACGGCTACGTCATTCCGGACGATCGCGGTGGACACGCTCGACGCGAAACGGAAGGCGATCAACGCGGTGCTGAAGGACCGCGGGCTGAAGGTCTCCTTCACCCACCTCGTCGCCTGGGCGATCGTCGAGGCGACCAAGGAGTTCCCGGTGATGGTGCGGCTCTTCGCCGAAGAAGACGGCAAGCCGTTCGCGATCGACGGCAGCCCGGTCAACCTCGGGATCGCCGTCGACGTCGAGAAAAAAGACGGCTCCCACGCCCTGATGGTCCCGGCGATCAAGAACGCCGGCGAGCTCGACTTCACCGGCTTCCACTCCCACTACGAAGAGCTGATCGCCCGCACCCGCGAGAACAAGCTCTCCGCCGACGACTTCCAGGGCACCAACATCAGCCTCACCAACCCCGGCGGGATCGGCACGATGGCCTCGGTGCCGCGGCTGCTGAGCGGCCAGAGCGCGATCATCGCCACCGGCTCGATCGCCTACCCGCCGGAGTGGGGCCACGCCTCGCCGGAACGGCTGAAGCAGCTCGGCGTCTCGAAAGTGATGACGCTGACCTCGACCTACGACCACCGCGTCATCCAGGGTGCCGAGTCGGGCGCCTTCCTGCGCCGGATCGAGCAGCTGCTGCAGGGCGAGGACGAGTTCTACGAGTGCGTCGCCAAGGACCTCGACTTCGAGCCCGCGGTCGTTACCAACGCCCACCCCGCCTCCGCCTCGGCGCCGCCGCTGACCGCCGCCGCCCCCAGCGTCGAACCGAGCAGCGCCCCCGACCAGATCGACGAAGAGCTGCTGCAGGCGGTCCAGGCCGCGACCTCGCTGCTGAAGGCCTACCGCACCCACGGCCACCTCGCCGCCCAGCTCGACCCGCTCGGCTCCGAGCCGAAGGGCGATCCGGCGCTGCAGCCCGAGAACGTCAACCTCACCCCGGAGCTGATGGCGCGGATCCCGGCCTCGATCCTCCGCATCGGCGTCCCCGGCGAAACCCTGCTGGAGGCGCTGCCGCGGATGCGGACCGCCTACTGCAGCACGATCGGCTACCAGTTCGAGCACCTCTCCTCCCACCAGCAGCGGATCTGGCTGCGGGAGATGATCGAGACCGGCGCCCACCGCCAGCCGCTCATCGACGAGGAGAAAAAACGCCTGCTGGACCGGCTGATCGACGTCTTCCAGTTCGAGCGCTTCGTCGAGAAGGCGTACCTGGGCCAGAAGATGTTCTCGATCGAGGGGCTCGACGTGATCGTGCCGATGCTCGACGAGGTGGTCACGCTCTCGAAGCGCAACGGCGCCGAGGAGGTCGTCTTCGGGATGGCCCACCGCGGCCGGCTCAGCGTCCTCGCCCACAACCTCGGCCGCCCGGTCGAGTCGATCCTCGCCGAGTTCGAGGGGTCGAAGCGGATCGAGGCGGTGAAGGCGGTCGCGGCGATCCCCCACGGCGGCACCGGCGACGTCAAGTACCACTACGGCCACCGCGGCGTCTACGAGACGCCGAACGGGGAGAAGATCTCGGTCCGGCTCTACCCGAACCCGAGCCACCTCGAGTTCGTCGACCCGGTCGTCACCGGCGGCACCCGCTTCCTCCAGTCCGACTTCGAGGGCCCGAACCTCACCCACGACCCGAAACGGGCGGTGCCGGTGCTGCTGCACGGCGACGCCGCCTTCCCCGCCCAGGGAGTCGTCGCCGAGACGCTCAACCTGCAGAACCTCAAGGGCTACACCACCGGCGGCACGATCCACCTGATCCAGAACAACCAGGTCGGCTTCACCACGGACCCGAACGAGGCCCGCTCGACCCCCTACGCCGCCGACATGGCGAAGGGGTTCAACGTCCCGATCATCCACGTCAACGCCGACGACGTCGAGGCCTGCACCGCGGCGATCCGCCTGGCGATGGCCTACCGCGAGCGCTGGTGCCGCGACGTCGTCATCGACGTGATCGGCTACCGCCGCTACGGCCACAACGAGACCGACGAGCCCGCCTACACGCAGCCGACGATGGCGGCGAAGATCAAGTCGCACCCGCCGGTCTCCGAGCTCTACGCCGAGAAGCTGATCGAAGAGGGGACCGTCTCCGCCGAGGAGGTCGGCAAGGCCTCCGACGAGCGCCACGCCGAGATGTCCGGGGCGCTGAAGGGGCTGCGCGAGAAGATGGAGGCCGGGGAGTACGAGGACCCGACCGTCACCGGCGCCGCGACCAGCACCGGCGAACTGCTCGACCGCACCGCCAGCCCGCCGGTCCACACCGCCGTCGAGGCGGAGAAGCTGCGCGCGATCAACGAGGAGCTGCTGAAGACCCCGGAGGGCTTCAACGTCCACCGCAAGCTGCGGCGCCCGCTCTCGCGGCGCACCGACGCGCTCGAGCAGGGCGGGATCGACTTCGGCCACGCCGAGGCGCTCGCCTTCGGCTCGCTGCTGACCGACGGGGTCCACGTCCGCCTCACCGGCCAGGACACCGAGCGCGGCACCTTCTCCCATCGCCACCTCGTCCTCCACGACGAGAACACCGGCCTCAAGTACACGCCGATGCAGCACCTCGAGGACGCCTCGGCCCCCTTCGAGCTCTACAACAGCCCGCTCTCGGAGATCGCCTGCCTCGGCTTCGAGTACGGCTACTCGGCGGCGAGCCCCAACGCGCTCGTCCTCTGGGAGGCCCAGTTCGGCGACTTCGCCAACGCCGCCCAGGTGATCGTCGACAGCTTCATCGTCTCCGGCGAGTCGAAGTGGGGGCAGACGAGCCGGCTGACGCTGCTGCTCCCGCACGGCTACGAGGGCTCCGGGCCCGAGCACTCCAGCGCCCGGATCGAGCGCTTCCTCGCCCTCGGCGCCGAGGGCAACATCCGCATCGCCTACCCGACCACCGCCGCCCAGTACTTCCACCTACTGCGCCGCCAGGCGCTGATCAAGAAGCCGCGGCCGCTGATCGTCTTCACCCCGAAGGGGATGCTGCGCCTCGACAAGGCCGCCGTCCGGCTCGAGGACCTGACCGAGGGCGAACTGCAGTACGTGATCGACGACCCGAGCGCCGCCGAGCGCCGGGAGAAGGTCGAGCGCCTCGTCCTCTGCACCGGCAAGATCTACTACGACATGGACTCCAGCGAGCGCCGGGCCGAGGCCGAGAACGTCGCGATCGCCCGGGTCGAGATGCTCTACCCGTTCGCTAAGGAACGGCTGGAGCGCGTGATCGCCTCCTACCCGAACCTGAAGGAGATCGCCTGGGTCCAGGAGGAGCCGCGCAACATGGGCGCCTGGAAGGTGATGTCCCGCCGCATGACCGACATCCTCCCCGAGGGCGTCGCCCTCACCTACGTCGGCCGCCAGGGTCGCGCCAGCCCGGGCGAGGGCTACTCCGGCGCCCACGCGCGGGAGCAGGAGCGCATCGTCCTCACCGCGCTCACCGCCGGAACCTGAGAGCCTTGGCACGGCGACCGTTTGAAAAGCCCGTCCCGGGCGAGCTCTTCGTCTGGGTCAAGCGCCTCTCCTGGATCGAGCTGGTCGTCTTCGCCGGCCTCCTGCTCTTCTGGCTGGCGCCCGGGTTCGAGGTCGAGACGATGCTCTTCGGCTGGGCACATGGCCTCGGCTTCATCGCCCTCTGCGTGCTGATCTGGATCGCCTGCATCCGCAAGGAGGCCCCCTACACCCTGCTGGCGGCGACCCTTACCCCCGTCGGCCCGGTCGGCAGTGTGATCGGGATCGAGCTGATCGAGCGCAAGGGCTGGGGAATCGCCGAGAGCACCGCTGGACGAAGTTAAAGCGGCGAATCGGTCGATTCCGCTTGACCGAGCGGGGTCGAGCCGGTATAGCTAACTGTCGACTGTTCCTCAGGGCAGTCCCGCCAGGGGGAACGGCTTGCGTCGGCATCCCTCCCTGGCTACCGACGCTCAGGTGCAGTGCGGGTCGCGCGGACCCCCCTGCCTCCCGCGGCCCGGCTGCGCCTACCCTTTTAGCTTGCGCAGCACGGTCTGGAGGATGCCGCCGTTGTCGAAGTAGGTGACCTCGTTCGGGGTGTCCAGCCGGACCGTCGCCTGGAACCGCTTCTCGCTGCCGTCCTCGGCGCGGGCGGTGACGGCGACCTGCTTCGCGCGCCCACCTTCGAGGTCGCCGAAGTCGAAGGTCTCGCTGCCGGTGAGGCCGAGGGAGGCGACGCTCTCGCCCTCGGCGAACTGCAACGGCAGCACCCCCATCCCGATCAGGTTGGAGCGGTGGATGCGCTCGAAGCTCTCGGCGATCACCGCCCGCACCCCGAGCAGCTTCGTCCCCTTCGCCGCCCAGTCGCGGGAGGAGCCGGAGCCGTACTCCTTGCCCGCCAGCACGATCAGCGGCACGCCTTCGGCGGCGTAGGCGGTCGCCGCCTCGTAGATCGTCGTCTCCTCACCGCCGGGGAAGCGGCGGGTGTAGCCGCCGGCGCGGTCGACCAGCTGGTTGCGGAGGCGGATGTTGGCGAAGGTGCCGCGGATCATCACCTCGTGGTTGCCGCGGCGGGCGCCGTAGGAGTTGAAGTCCTTGACCTCGACGCCGTGGTCGAGCAGCCAGCGGCCGGCGGGGCTGTCGCGTTTGATCGCCCCGGCCGGGGAGATGTGGTCGGTGGTGATCGAGTCGCCCAGCAGCGCCAGGGCGCGGGCCCCGGCGATCGGCTCGACCCCGGGGGCCTCGGCCGGCATCTGCTCGAAGAAGCTGGGGCGGCGCACGTAGGTGGAGTCGGGCCAGGTGTAGCGGTCGCCCTGCGGGACCTCGACCTGGTTCCAGTCCTCCTCGCCCTCGAAGACCTCGGCGTAGTTGCGGGAGAACATCTCCGCCGCGACCGAGTCGCCGACCGCGCGCTTGATCTCCTCGCTGTCGGGCCAGACGTCGC
Organism: Solirubrobacterales bacterium; assembly: GCA_035942135.1. GTDB lineage: Bacteria > Actinomycetota > Thermoleophilia > Solirubrobacterales > 70-9 > VAYN01. The sequence continues at coordinate 9,376 of DASZDI010000472.1, forward strand.
GCAGGTAGACGGGCTCGCCGTCGGAGCCCTCGCCGAGCGGCTCGTTCGCGAGGTCGATGTCCATGCGGCCGGCCAGTGCGTAGGCGACGACCAGCGGCGGGCTGGCCAGGTAGTTGGCCTTGACGTGCTGGTTGATCCGGCCCTCGAAGTTGCGGTTGCCGGAGAGCACCGCGGCCACCGTCAGGTCCTTCTCTTCCACCGCCGCGGCGATCTCCTCCGGCAGCGGGCCGGAGTTGCCGATGCAGGTCGTGCAGCCGTAGCCGACGAGGTGGAACTGGAGCTGCTCCAGGTACTCGGTGAGCCCGGCCTTCTCGAGGTATTCGGTGACCACGGTCGAGCCCGGCGCCAGCGAGGTCTTCACCCAGGGCTTGCGGGTGAGGCCGCGTTGGACCGCGTTGCGGGCGAGCAGGCCGGCGCCGAGCATCACGCTCGGGTTGGAGGTGTTGGTGCAGCTGGTGATCGCGGCGATGACGACGCTGCCGTGGTCGAGCTCGAAGCTGGTCCCGTCCGCCATCCGGACCTCGACCTCGTCGCCCTGGCGGTTGGCGAGGGTGGCCGTCGTGGCGGCGCCCGTGACGGCGGGTTGCGGCTTGCCGTTCTCGTCGTCGTGGTCCTCCGCCGGCGGGTCGGAGGCCGGGAAGGACTCCATGCTCGCCTCGTCGACCGGGTTCACCTCCTCGACCGCGTCGGGCTGCAGCTCCGCCAGCGCCTCCAGGAACGCCTCCTTGGCCTGGGCCAGCGGCACCCGGTCCTGCGGGCGCTTCGGCCCGGCGAGGCTCGGTTCGACGTCGCCGAGATCGAGCTCGAGCAGGTCGGAGAAGACGGGGTCCGGGGTCGACTCGTCGTGGAACATCCCCTGCT
>DASZDI010000473.1:0-8427 GCA_035942135.1 Solirubrobacterales bacterium
AGTAGGTCCCAAGGGTTGGGCTGTTCGCCCATTAAAGCGGTACGCGAGCTGGGTTCAGAACGTCGTGAGACAGTTCGGTCCCTATCTGCTGTGGGCGTTGGAGAGTTGAGAGGAGTCATCCCTAGTACGAGAGGACCGGGATGAACATGCCGCTGGTGTATCTGTTGTCCTGCCAAGGGCATCGCAGGTTAGCTACGCATGGAACGGATAACCGCTGAAAGCATCTAAGCGGGAAGCCGTCCTCAAGATGAGCTCTCCCATCCCCTTGAGGGAGTAAGACCCCTGGTAGACCACCAGGTTGATAGGCCGGCGGTGGAAGTACAGCAATGTACGTAGCCGACCGGTACTAATGGGTCGAGGGCTTGACGGATATTTATTACTTACCTATTGCGGTCTTGTGCGGTTTTCAAGCTCCACAGGGCGCTGCGTCTCGCAAAATTCCGGTGGCGCATAGCGAAAGGGAGACACCTCTTCCCATTCCGAACAGAGCAGTTAAGCCTTTCAGCGCCGATGGTACTTGGGGGGCAACCCCCTGGGAGAGTAGGTCGCCGCCGGTTCTTCCTTCCGAAAGCCGCCCTGAGAGGCGGCTTTCGTCGTTCCGGGCGGCTCTCTCGCGTTCCGGGCGCTCTCTTGAGCCGCAGGAGGCGCTACGGGCGCAGGACGAAGGGGCGATCGGCTTCCCGCCGCCGCATGCTGGTCGGGCGGGTGCTGGTAGGCGTGCGGCGGCGGGTCTCGCAGCTCGGGGACGTTCTCCCAACGGGCTCTAGGCCGTACTCCCCGAGCGTGGCGAAGTCGATCAGCAGGTCGACGGCGTCGGTCAGCCGTCCGGCTATCGTTGATTTCGTATCGAACATGGGTTCGTACAGTAGGGGGGCCTCCGGACGACAATGCGATCCTGCAACGGGAGTTGCATACCCGCTTTTGAGGAGCCGGAAGCATGCCGCAGCGCTACTGGTCGCCAGTAGCGCTGCGAACCCCAGAAGCGCGTCAGGGGGACGTCCTCGAGAGCTATGCGGTGGCCCGAGGCCACGCTCCGTGACATCCCGCACAGAAGATCCTATGCGTTTACGCCTGCTTCTTGCAAGTTCGGGCGTAAAGCGGCGGTCTGCTCGCCGCATGGCTGGTCGTTACCCTTGCCGGACGATGGAGAAGTTCGTGATCCAGGGCGGCGTGCCCCTCTCCGGGGAGGTCACCGTCGCCGGCAACAAGAACGCGGCCCTGCCGATCCTGGCCGCCTGCCTGCTCACCGAGGAGGAGCTGCTCCTGCACCGGGTACCCCGCATCCGCGACACGGAAGCCCAGATGGCCCTGCTCGAGCAACTGGGGGTGGAGTTCGCCTGGTTCGCCGACAACAGCGTCAGTCTCTGCGCCCGCGAGCTCACCGGCGCCGAAGTCGACGAGGAGCTCTCGGGCAAGATCCGCGCCTCGTTCCTGCTCGCCGGCCCGCTGCTGGCCCGCTTCGGCGAGGCGAGGATGCCCCCGCCCGGCGGCGACTTCATCGGCCGCCGGCGCCTCGACGCGCACCTCGACGCCTTCAAGGACCTCGGCGCCCGGGTCGACGGCAGCCGCTGGATCGAGCTCAGCGCTCCCGGCGGCCTGCGCGCCTGCGAGATCTTCATGGACGAGCCCTCGGTGATGGGGACGGAGAACGCGCTGATGGCCGCGGCGCTGACGCCGGGGCCGACGAAGATCTCCAACGCGGCCAGCGAGCCGCACGTCCAGGACCTGGCGCGCCTGCTGACCAAGATGGGCGCCCGCGTCGAGGGGATCGGCTCCAACGTGATGACCGTCCACGGCGCCGAGAGCCTCGGCGGCGCCGAGCACTCGATCTCCTGCGACCACATCGAGGTCGGCAGCTTCATGGCGCTGGCCGCGGCCACCGGCGGCGAGCTGCGGATCCGCGACGTCGAGCCCGAGGACCTGACCATGGTCAGGCGCCAGTTCCGCCGGCTCGGTCTGCGCTCGGAGATCGAGGGCACCGACATGCTGGTCCCGGCCGGGCAGCACCTGCAGGTCGAATCCGACCTCGGCGACGCGATCCCGAAGATCGAGGACGGCCCCTGGCCGGCCTTCCCGGCGGACCTGACCTCGATCGCGCTGGCGCTCGCCACCCAGGCCGAGGGCGAGGTCCTGATCTTCGAGAAGATGTTCGAGAACCGTCTCTTCTTCGTCGACAAGCTTGTCGCGATGGGCGCTCGGATCACGCTGTGCGATCCCCACAGGGCGATCGTCAGCGGTCCGAGCCGGCTTCACGGCGAGCGCGTCGAGAGCCCGGACATCCGCGCCGGGATGGCGATGCTCATCGCCGCCGCGGCGGCGGACGGGACCTCGGAGATCGGCAACATCCGCCAGATCGACCGCGGCTACGAGCAGATCGACGAACGACTGCGGGGCCTCGGCGCGCAGATCGAACGCGTTTCTGCGGAGGTCCCTGCTTAGCAGGGTCTTCTCGCCCGCTCTCGTAAGGTCAGGGCGATGATCCACCCGATTCCACCCGGAACGCGCGACGTGCTGCCCGACGAGATGCGGGAGCTGCGCAAGCTCAAGCGCGCCCTGATCGAGGTCTTCGAAGCGCGCGGCTACGGCGAGGTGGCGACGCCGGCGATCGAGTACGACGAGGTGATGGCGCGCGGCGACAGCCGCGCCGCCCGCTCCTCCTACCGCCTCTTCGACGAGAGCGGCGACCTGCTGGCGCTGCGCTCCGACATGACGGTGCCGATCGCCCGCCTGGTCGCGAGCCGCTTCGCCGCGGCCGAGCCGCCCTACCGCCTCTGCTACCTCGCCAGCGCCTACCGGGCGGTGCGCCCGCAGCGGGGGCAGATGCGCGAGTTCGAGCAGGCCGGGGTCGAGCTGATCGGCGCCCCCGCGGCGGAGGGGACGGTGGAGGTGATCGAGGTGCTCGAGGCCGCGCTCGACGCGGCGGGGCTCGACCGGGCCGTGATCGGCCTCGGCGACGCCGACCTCTACGGGCAGCTGCTGCAGGAGCTCGGGGTCGAGGACGGGGCCAGGGAGTCGATCCTCGACAGCCTCGCCGCCCACGACCTCGTCGGCCTCGGGATCAAGCTCTCCGAAGCCGGGGTCGACGACGAGAAGGTCGAGACCTGCGTCGCCCTGACCCAGCTGCGGGGCGGCAGGGAGGTGCTCGAGCAGGCGCGCGGCCTCGGCGGCGGCGCGGTCGAGCGGGCGACGGCGCGGATCAGCGAGACCTACGAGGAGCTGGAGCGGCGCGGCGCCGCCGGCCGGGTCCGGATCGACCTCGGCCTGCTGCGCGACCTCGGCTACTACAGCGGCGCGATCCTCGAGGTCTACGACCCCGCCGTCGGCCACGTCCTCGGCGGCGGCGGCCGCTACGACGGCCTGATGAAGCGCTTCGGCCTGGACCTCTCCGCGGCCGGCTTCGGCCTCTACCTGGAGCGGGTCCACACCGCCCAGCTGGAGGAGGAGTCGCGACGGGGGAGGGAGGCGTCGTGAGCGCCGAGAGGCCGCTGACCCTGGCGGTGCCGAAAGGCGCCCTTTTCGGCGAAACCCTCGACGTGCTCGACGGCGCCGGGGTCGACACCGCCGAGCTGCGGAGCGGCTCGCGGGCGCTGATCTTCGAGACCGGCGAGATGACGCTGGTCACCGTCCGTCCCTCCGACGTGCCGACCTACGTCGAGTCGGGGGCGGCCGACCTCGGCATCACCGGCAAGGACGTCCTCCTCGAGCAGTCCGACCGGGTCGTCTACGAGCTCCTCGACCTCGGCTACGGCCGCTGCCGCATGGTCCTCGCCGCCCGCGTCGGCAGCGACCGCCTCGGCGAGGCGCAGCGGCGGCTGGGGATGATGCGGATCGCCACCTCCTACCCGCGAATCGCCGAGCGCTACTTCGAGTCGACCGGGCGCCAGGTCGAGTTGGTCGAGATCAAGGGCTCGGTCGAGCTGGCGCCGCTGATCGGCCTCGGCGACGGGATCGTCGACCTCGTCGCCACCGGCCGGACGCTGGCGGAGAACGGGCTCGAGGTGCGCGAGGAGATCGTCGAGTGCACGGCGCGGCTCGTCGCCAACCGCGTCGCCCACAAACTGCGCGCCGCCGAGATCGACGACCTCGCTGCGAAGCTGCGCGAAGCGAGCGGACGATGAGGACCCGCCGCTTCGCCTGGGACGAGGCGGCGCGGACCGCCGCCGCGCTGCGCGCCTGGGCCGCCGAGTCGGCGCCCGCGGTGCAAGTCGGGGCGATCGAACGCGAAGTCCTTCGGGAAGGCGACGAGGCCGTCCTGCGGCTGACCGCCCAGTTCGACGCGCCGGGGGCGACGATGGCCTCGCTGCGGGTCGAGCCCGTCGAGGCCTTCGCGGCGCTCTCGGTGGTGGAGCCGGAGCTGCGCGCGGCGATGGAGGCGGCTGCGGCCAACATCCGCGCCGTCGCCGAGGCGCAGATCGGCGCCGAGCGGCGGGTCGAGCTCCCGGCCGGGCAGACCGTGACGATGCGCGAGGTGCCGGTCGGGGCGGCGGGGATCTACGCCCCCGGCGGCCGCGCCGCCTATCCCTCCAGCGTGCTGATGTGCGCGATCCCGGCCCGTGTCGCCGGCGTCCGGCGCGTCGCCCTCGCCTCGCCGCCGGGACCCGACGGGCGCCTGCACCCGCTCGTCCTCGCCGCGGCCGGCCTCTGCGAGGTGGAGGAGATCTACGCGATGGGCGGCGCCCAGGCGATCTTCGCCCTCGCCCACGGGACCGAAACGATCGACCCGGTCGACGTCATCGCCGGCCCCGGCAACGCCTGGGTGCGGGAGGCGAAGCGGGCCGTCTACGGCAAGGTCGGGATCGACTCGCTGGCCGGCCCCTCGGAGCTGATGGTGATCGCCGGGCACGACACCGACCCCGAGTGGGCGGCGCTCGACCTCTGCGCCCAGGCCGAGCACGGCCCGGAAAGCCCGCTGGTGGTCGCGGCCGTCGAGGAGCAGGTGCTGGAGGCGATCGCCGAGGCGAGCGAAAGGGCCGCCGCGACCCGTCCCAGCGTCGCCGACGCGCCGCTGGCGCTGGTCCAGGTGCCCGACACCGAGGCCGCGATCGAGCTCGCCGATGCCTACGCGCCCGAGCACCTCGAGCTGCTGGAGACCGACGCGGCGCTCCTCGCCGAGCGGGTGACCACCGCCGGCTGCGTCTTCGTCGGCCGCCACGGCGCCACCGCCTTCGGCGACTACCTCGCCGGCTCCAACCACGTGCTGCCGACCGGCGGGGCGGGGCGCTACGCCGGCCCGCTCGGCCCCGGCGCTTTCCGCCGGCGCATCTCCAACGTCGAGATCGACGGCGCCGCGGCGGAGCTGGCGCCGCACGTCGACGCCCTCGCGCGGGCAGAGGGCTTCCCCGTCCACGGCGAGTCAGCGATGATTAGGCGATGAGCAGAGCTTCCAGCAAAGAGCGACAGACGGCCGAGACCCAGATCCGGCTCTCCCTCGACCTCGACGGGGGGGAGGCGAGCGCGGAGACCGGGGTCGGCTTCCTCGACCACATGCTCGACCTCCTGGCGCGCCACGGGCGCCTCGGGCTGCGGGTCGAGGCAAACGGCGACCTCGAGACCGGCGCCCACCACACGGTCGAGGACGTCGGCATCGTGCTCGGGCAGGCGCTCGACGAGGCGCTCGGGGACCGGGCGGGCATCTGCCGCTACGGCTCCGCCGTGGTGCCGATGGACGAGTCCCTGGCCGAGTGCGCGATCGACATCTCCGGCCGGCCGCTCTGCGTCTTCCACGGCGACCTGCCGACCACTTCCATAGCCGGCTTCGACACCGAGCTGGCGGAGGAGTTCTTTCGCGCCGTCGCCAACAGCGCCAAGCTGACCCTGCACGTCTCGGTCCGCTACGGCACCAACGCCCACCACATGATCGAGGCCTGCTTCAAGGCCTTCGCCCGCGCCCTGCGCGTGGCCGTCTCGATCGACCCCGAGGAGACCGGCGTCCCCTCGACCAAGGGAACCCTGAGCCGATGAGCGCGCGGATCGCGATCCTCGACTACGGGATGGGCAACCTGCGCTCGGTCGAAAAGGCGCTCGAGCACGTCGGCGTGACGGCGAAGCTCAGCAACGACGCCGACGAGGTGCGGGCGGCCGACGGCGTCGTCCTGCCCGGGGTCGGCGCCTTCCCGCGGGCGATGGAGCGGGTCCGCGAGCTGGGCCTCGACGAGCTGGTCGCCGATCGCCGCGACGCCGGCGTCCCGATCCTCGGCATCTGCCTCGGACTGCAGCTGCTCTTCGACTCGACCTCGGAGCTCGGCGGCGCTGACGGCCTCGGCATCTTCGAGGGGCCGGTCGACGACGTCCCGGCGGAGGGGCTGAAGGTCCCGCACATCGGTTGGGCGCCGGTGCGCTGGGAGCGCGACTCCCGCCTCGCCCAGGGGATCCCCTCCGAGACCCCGTTCTACTTCGTCCACTCCTTCGCCCCCCAGGCGGGCGACGAGGAGTTGCTCGGCACCGCCGTCTACGGCCGGCGCTTCACCTGCGCCGCCGAGCGCGACAACGTCTTCGGCGTCCAGTTCCACCCCGAGAAGTCGAGCGCCGCCGGCCTGCGGCTGCTCGCCAACTTCGCCGGGGTCTGCGCCAGGTCGCCCGCGCCCGCGTGATCCTCTACCCGGCCATCGACATCCGCGGCGGCAAGGCGGTGCGGCTGCTGCAGGGCGACTACGAGCGCGAGACCACCTACGACGCCGACCCGGTCGACGCGGCCGCCCGCTGGGCCTCGGAAGGGGCGGAGTTCCTCCACGTCGTCGACCTCGACGGCGCCAAGGCAGGCGAGCCACGCAACCTCGACGCGGTGCGGCGGATCGCCGCCGCGGTCGAGTGCCCGATCCAGGTCGGCGGCGGCTTGCGCGACGCGGACTCGGTCGCGGCCGTGCTCGAGGCCGGCGCCCGGCGGGTCGTGATCGGCACCGCCGCCCTGCGCGACCCCGCCTTCCTCGACTCGGTCATCGCCGCCCACGGCGAGGCGGTGGTCGTCTCCGTCGACACCCGCGGCGGCAAGGTCTCCCTCTCCGGCTGGACCGAGACCAGCGACGTCGAGGCCCCCGACGCCATCGCCGACCTCACCGAGCGCGGCGTCCGACGCTTCCTCTGCACCGCAATCGAGGTCGACGGCACCATGGAGGGCCCCGCGATCGACCAGCTCAACCAGATCGCCGCAGCCACCACGGCCCAGGTCATCGCCTCCGGCGGAGTAGGCGACCTCTCCCACCTGGAGACGCTGGCGAGCGAGAGCGCCCCCAACATCGAAGGCGCCATAGTCGGCCGCGCCCTCTACGAGAAACGCTTCACCGTCACCAAAGCCATCGCCGCCCTACAGCCCTAGCGCTGCCAGGGCGAGCTCCACCCCCGCATCCGACTTCGAGCACACCGGGCTGTGTCAAAACTCGGCTGCGTAATCGCAACTGGAGCTAGCGCGTCGGATGGGGCCGGGTGCCCTTCCCCGGAAGCTCAAGGACTGACCTCTCGAAGCGTGGCAGGCGATTCAGCTGCGCGACGGCTTCAGGGGAAGGGCGCCCGGTCCCTTGCCGGGCCTCTACGCTTCCCCCATGGCCCTGAAGCGCGTAATCCCCTGCCTGGACGTCAACGCCGGCCGCGTCGTCAAGGGCACCAACTTCGTCGGGCTCAAAGACGCCGGCGACCCGGTCGAGCTGGCCGAGCGCTACGACGCCGAGGGCGCCGACGAGCTGGTCTTCCTCGACATCACCGCCTCTCACGAACAGCGGGAGACGATCGTCGAGCTGGCGCGGCGGACCGCCGACAACGTCTTCATCCCCTTCACGATCGGCGGCGGCATCCGCTCGGTCGAGGACGCGCAGGCGGTGCTGGACGCCGGCGCCGACAAGGTCTCTGTCAACTCCGCCGCCCTGGCGCGGCCGGAGCTGCTGAGCGAGCTGGCCGACCAGTTCGGCGCCCAGTGCGTGGTGATCGCGATCGATGCCAAGCGCGAGGAGGACGGCTGGGGCGTCTACGTCAACGGCGGCCGCAAGCGGGTCGAGGGCCGCGACGCTGTCGGCTGGGCCGAAGAGGCGGTCGAGCGCGGGGCGGGGGAGGTGCTGCTGACCAGCATGGACCGGGACGGCACCAACGACGGCTACGACCTCGAGCTGACCCGGGCGGTGGCCGACGCGGTCGGGGTGCCGGTGATCGCCTCCGGCGGCGCCGGCGAGCTCTCCCACCTCAGCGACGCGATCGCCCAGGGGGGCGCCGACGCCGTCCTCTGCGCCTCGATCTTCCATTACGGCCACTACCGGGTGCGGGAGGCGAAGGAGCAGTTGGCCGCCGACGGCATTCCGGTGCGGCTCTGAGCGGCCCTGCCGCGATCATCCGCGGGATCGGGCATCGTAGGGCCCCTATGGACGATCTGGCGGCGGCCCTGCGGAAGGTCCACCCGGAGCTGGAGGCCGTGCGCGCGGCGGCGCGGGAGCCCGTCTACCTGGT
>DASZDI010000474.1:0-5071 GCA_035942135.1 Solirubrobacterales bacterium
CTCCACCTCCGGGGTCAGCTCGATATGCGAGCGGGAGAGCTCTTTGCGGCCGACCAGGGCCAGGTAGGCGTCCTCGAGGTTCGGGACTTCGAAGCGCTCGGCGAGCTCGGGGCTGGTCCCCTCGGCGACGATCTGCCCCTCGGCGATGAAGGCGATCCGGTCGCAGAGCTGCTCCGCCTCCTCCAGGTAATGGGTGGTGAGCAGGATCGTCGTCCCCTCCTGGTTGATTTTCTGGACGTAGTGCCAGAGCTCCAGGCGCAGCTCGACGTCGACGCCGGCGGTCGGCTCGTCGAGGATCAGCAGGCGGGGCCGGTGCATGATCGCCCGGGCCAGGATCAGCCGCCGTTTCATCCCGCCCGAGAGGGTGCGGGTGCGTTCGTCCTTCTTCTCGGTCAGGGAGAAGGTCTCCAGCAGCTCCTTGGCGCGCTCGCGGCGCTCGCGGCGCGGCATCCCGAAGTAGCCGGCGTGGTAGTCGAGCGTCTCCTCGGCGGTGAGGAACCAGTCGAGGTTCGGCTCCTGGGGCGCCAGCCCGACCGCCTGGCGGGCCTCGGCGTAGTTGTCGATCGCGTCGTGGCCGAAGATCTCGATCGAACCCCCGGTGGGCTGGGCGAGGCCGGTCGTGCAGTGGATCAGCGTCGACTTGCCGGCACCGTTGGGGCCGAGCAGGCCGTAGATGGCGCCGGGCTCGATCTCGACCGAGACGCCGCGCAGAGCCTCCACCCCGGTCGGGTATCGCTTCTCCAGGTTCTTGATGTCGAGGGCCTTCATCGCGGGCACGACTCTAGCCACCCGCGGCGGTCGTCCTTTGTCGCCCTATAGAGGTACAAAGGACGAACGCTGGGCGGCAGGTGTCGTATAAGTGCAACGTGACTGTGCCCGCGCCGCTGCTTGCCGTCGATGCGCCCTCGATGCTGTTCCGCGCCTTCTACGCGCTGCCGAGCAAGATCGTCGGGCCGGACGGGAGGCCGGTGAACGCGCTGCTCGGGGCGGCGAACCTGATCCTGCGCGAGGTCGAGCTGCACGAGCCGCGGGCGGTGGTGCTCTGCTTCGGCCCCGACGCCGCCGCCTACCGGACCGAGCTCTATCCCGCCTACCACGCCGAGCGCGAGGAGGCGATGCCCGAGGAGCTGCCTCACCAGTTCGCCGACTGCGGCGACTTCTTCGGGGCGTTCGGCTGGACGGTGGCGACCAGCGAGGACCTCGAGGCCGACGACCTGCTCGGCACCTACGCGCGGCTCGAGGCGGAGGCCGGCGGGCGCGACCTGCTGCTGACCGGCGACCGCGACATGTACCAGTGCGCCGACGAGAACGTGACCGTGCTCTACGTCCGCACCGGCGGCAAAGGCGCCGAAGAGGTGGGGCCGGCGGAGGTGCGCGAGCGCTACGGCATCGACCCCGAGCTGGTCCCCGACTTCATCGCCCTGCGCGGCGATCCCTCCGACGGGCTCCCGGGCGCCAAGGGCGTGGGACCGAAGACCGCCGCCGAGCTGCTGCGCACGCACGGGTCCCTGGAGGCGATCCTCGACAACGCGATCCGCGAGCGGCGCCCGGCGCTGCGCGGGGCGCTGATAGAGGGCCGCGAGGAGCTGCTGGCGTTCAAGGACATCGCGACGCTGCGCGACGCGGGAATCGAGCGGCCACCGGACAGGCCGACCGATCGGCTCGGCGCCGCGGAGGCAGCGCGCAAGCGCGGGATGAAAAAACTGGCGGCGCGGCTGGAAGCGATGGGCTCCTAGTCGCTTGTCGCTTTCTTCCTCGACGGGGAGGAATAAAGCGATACAAGCCCCCAGGCGGAGACGATCGCCCACACTCCCTCGAGCAGAACGAAACCCCATTGGGCGGCCTCGACCGCCAGCACGGCGAGGATCGCGGAGCCGACGAGGTTGAGCGCCAGGTAGAGGCGGGAGTCGGGGCGCATGCGCTCGAACTGGACCGCGGCGAAGGCGGCGAGGATCAGCAGGGCGCCGACGATCTGGATCACCTGGTCCACGCGCCGAGCCTAGAGGTCGCCCAGGAGGCGGTACCGTCGCCCGATGGACCCCGCCCCCCTGCCTCTCTTCGAGAACGGACAGATGCGCAAGCGCTGGCGCTACGTCGGCGTCTTCGCCGAGGAGCTGATGCTCTGCGCGGCGCGCGCTGAGGTCGGGCCGCTGACGCAGTCGTTCTGGGTGCTGCTGGACCGGGGAACGCGACAACAGTGGGCGCACACCGCGCTGCGCCCGGGCAGCAGGGAGGTGACGCTGGACGGCCCGCGGCTGGAGATCGACGGGCCGGGGCTGCGCGCGAGCCTGCGGCTCGGCGACTGCGCCGCGATCGAGACGACCTGCCCGAGCGGGCGCGCCTCGGCCTGGACCCGCAAGCGGGTCGGGATGCCGGTCGAGGGGACGGTCGAGGTTCCGGGACGACGCTGGAAGGTCGCGGGGCGCGGCGTCGACGACGAGTCGGCGGGCCACCACCAGCGGCACACCAGCTGGCGCTGGTCGGCCGGCGTCGGCGACTCCGTCGACGGTCGCGCCGTCGCCTGGAACCTGGTCGAGGGGATCAACGACCCGCCCAGCGACAGCGAGCGGGCGATCTGGATCGACGGCGAGCCGTCCGAGCCTCCCCCGGTCCGCTTCCAGGGAGCGGCGGCGATCGACCTCGGCGGCGACGAGTCCCTCGCCTTCGCGCCGGAGTCCCGGCATGCGACCGACGAGAACTTCCTCCTGGTCCGCTCCCGCTACCGCCACAGCTTCGGCAGCTTCAGCGGCCGCCTCGGCGGCGTCGAGCTGGCCACGGGCCTCGGCGTGATGGAGGAGCACGACGCGCTCTGGTGAGCGCATCCGACTTTCGGCCCACCCGGCTGTGTCGAAAATCGGATGCGCTACCAGGTGTCGACGAAGCGGTGCGCGCCCGGGGGGCGGGTGTCGCCGGCGGCGGTGAGGGTCGAGGCGATCAGGCCGCGGGTCTCGGCCGGGTCGATCACGTCGTCGAGCTCGAAGAGGGCGGCGGCGTTGAGGGCCTTGGCGTTCTCTTCGGCGGCGGCGATGAGGTCGCGGACGCGCTGCTCGCGCTCGGCCTCGTCGGCGATCGCCTCCAGCTCCTTGCGCAGGGCCAGCCGCACCGCTCCCTCCAGGCCCATCGGGCCGAGGTGGGCGCTCGGCCAGGCGACCGTCAGCAGCGGCTCGTGGAGGCTGCCGCCGACCATCGCCTGGGCGCCGAGGCCGTAGCCGCGGCGCAGGACGACGGCGACGAGCGGCACCCGCAGCGCCGCCCCGGCGACCAGCAGGCGGGAGGCGTGGCGGACCAGGCCGGTGGCCTCGGCCTCGGGACCGACCATGTAGCCGGGGGTGTCGACGAGGGAGACGACCGGGAGGCCGAAGGCGTCGCAGAGCTGCAGCAGTCGCGCCGCCTTATCGGCCGCGTCGCTGGTCACGGCGCCGGCGGTGTGGCGGGTGTCGTTGGCGATCACCCCGACCGGGCGGCCCTCGATCCGGGCCAGCGCCGTCACCATCTCCGGCGCGAAGCGCTCGCGCAGGAAGGCGACCGAGCCCTCGTCGGCGAGGGTCTCGACGATCGGCCGCGGGTCGTAGGCGCGGCGCTTGCGCTCGGGGACGAGGTCGCGGAGGCGGGCTTGGTCGGGTTCGGGGCCGGAGGCGGTCGCGCCCTGGAAGTAAGCGAGCAGCTTCTTCGTCGCCGCGGTCGCCTCGGCCTCGTCGGCGGCGACGACGTCGACGACCCCGTTCGGCGCCTGCATCTCGATCGGGCCAACCTCGTCGGGCGGGACGTCCCCCAGCCCGCCGCCGGCGATCATCGCCGGGCCGCCCATCCCCAGCGAGCTGCTCTCGGTGGCGACGATCAGGTCCGCGCAGCCGGCGATCACCGCGTTGCCGGCGAAGCAGCGTCCGTGGACGACGGCGATCCGCGGCACCAGCCCCGAGAGCTTCGCCCAGAGTGCGAAGGCGCGGGTGTCGAGCGCGGAGACGACCGGGTAGTCGGTGTCGCCGGGCCGCCCTCCCCCGCCCTCGGCGTAGAAGACGACCGGCAGCCGCATCCGCTCGATCAGCTCGAAGAGGCGGTCCTTCTTGCGGTGGCCGAGCGCCCCCTGGGTCCCGGCCAGCACCGTGTAGTCGTAGGAGAGGACCGCACAGGCGGCCCGCTCGGCGTCGAAGAGGTCGCCGTTGACCCGCGCGGTGCCGCCGACAAGGCCGTCGGCGGGCGTGCGAGCGATCAGGTCCTCGAGCTCGCGCCGCCCCCGCTGCGCGGCGATCGCGTAGCGACCGTACTCGACGAAAGAGCCCGGATCGACCAGGTCCTCGACGTTCTCCCGCGCCGTCCGCCCGCCGGCCGCGTGCCGCCGCTCGACCGCCTCCGACCGCGCCGCGTCCTCGGTCAGGGCGCGGCGCGCTGCAAGCTCCGCCAAGTCCTCTCGCTCCTCCTCGGGCACGGAGGGATCTTGGCACGCCGCCCCTCGGACCGGGAACTCAGTGGCGTAGGTCTTTTAGCTCGAGGTTCTCATCCGACGTCTATTTCCTCATTGCCTATCAGTGTGACCAAGCCGGTGTAAGTGCCGTTCGTGATTGTTGTCTCTCCGGAGAACGGACAGAGGAACCCGCCTTCGTCTGTCAATGTTGCATGTATTCCGCCGACTGTGAATTCCTGTATGACATGTTGGCCGCTATTTTCGAACTTGACATGCGATCTACCCGTTTGAGGCACCATGTGGACTCTGCAGATGTTCATCGTGCCTGCCCTTACATCGAATGTAACTTCATTGCCGAGTGGACAGATGAGGTCCATCGTGGCCAAAGAACCTGATTCCGGAAGGTGAAACAGGTAGTAGCATTCGTTCATTGTCACTTCTACATTAATTCCGCTCATTGTGCAATGTGGGAGTTCCACATATCCTGTAACCATTGTTAATGTCGAATTTGCTTCTTTCGGGTCTGATACCAATGGCGTTTCACAAATAAATTCACGTCCAGCGAAGGTGAACGTTAGTCCTTTTTCTATACTTTCACTGTAAATTTGAACTGTGTATAGCCCTTTCGTTGATGTCAATTGCGTGGCGGAGACCACTGGTGCCGTGATC